>NZ_BAAAMU010000011.1:0-152315 GCF_039529435.1 Nonomuraea maheshkhaliensis | reverse complement strand
ACGAATACACCCTCGGCGCCTGATCGAATAAGTCACTGCAAAAGAGCTACACCCATCGGTTTGTCCCAGGCGTGGACGTCGAGTTGCTGGGAACCGACATGCCAGCTGACGCCGGCCGGAGACAGCCCGGCGTGGGTGGCGCGGCGCAGCAGGTCCGCGGCGTGCCTGGGATCGCAGCCGAATTTCTCACCGAACGGGGCGGCCGCGCCGTCATTGCCGACGGCGATGCGCACGAACAGGGTCGCCCCCGGCGCGGCGACTGCGACCTTGTCGACCTCGTCGGCGCTGTCCGCGGTGAACCAGGGCACGCCTAGCTCGTGGGCGGCCTTGATGTCGGCGAACTTCTTGATCGGGGTGGTGTAGGACAGGTGTGCGGGATCGGCGCCGGCGGCGAGCGCGGCGAAGGCTTCGCCGATGCTGGCGATGTCGAACCGGCACCCGGCGGTGGCGAGCGTGGCCAGGATGCCGGGGGCCGGGTTGGCCTTGACCGCGTAATAGAGCCAGGTGCTGGGGAAGGCGGTGCGGAGCAGGTCGTGGTTACGGCGGATCTGTTCCAGGTCGAGGGTCAGGGTGGGAGTCTCGGCGGTCCGGTGGTTTGCTGCGCGGACGGGCGCGGCCAGGGGCCTCGCACGGGTCGTCGCCCGCCTCATGGCCGACCCCGCGACACCACGGTGGAGGCTGCGGCAAGCTGGGCTGTGCCGCGGGTGGTGTCGTGAGCGGGTGAGGTCAGGGGCCAGTCGCGGCCGCCGTCAGGGCAGAGGGCGGCCTGTCGCGCGGCCGGCCGGGCGTCGGGGTGAAGGACTGTCACAAGGATCCTTTGGGTGGGCAGGTGTGGTGGCCCGCAACAGCGCGGGCGAGGAGACAGGACGTGGTGGTGTGCCCGCCCAGGCCGGCGGTCTCTGGGCGAACTGGCCGGGTGGGGGCGTGGGGAACGGCGCGTGCGAGTGCTGACCTCGAGGCGAGACGCGCGCTGTTCAGCCGGCGGCGCCTGAGCGGGCCTGGCGCTGCTGGCTGAAGGCTGTGATCACGTTGTGGGCGCGCAGCACCCGGCCGAACAGGTCGCCGACGTACCTGAGCGCCGTCTCATGGCGGTCACGGTCGAAGTCCGCCACCGCGTCGGCGACGACGAACGGGGGCAGGTCGTGTTGCATCGCGTCGGCGGCGGTCTGCTGGATGCCGATGTGGGCGTAGACGCCGCAGATGATCAGCTGGTCTCGGTCCAGGTCGGTGAGCAGCTGCCGCAGAGTGCTGTCATGGAAGGCGCTGTAGCGCCGTTTGATCACCTCGTGGTCGCCGGGGCGGGGGGCGATGGCCTCGGGAATGGCGGTGTCGGCGGGAGAGTCGCTCATGCCCGGGCCCCAGAACTCCGCTGTCAGGCCGCGCTCGCCGGCACTCTGGCTACCTGCCTGCCGGGAGTAGATGACGGGGATGCCGTGCTCGGCGCAGGCCTGACGCAAGGCGTGCACGTTGGCCAGCAGCGCGCCCAGCACGCGGTCACCTTCGAAGGGGCGCAGAAAGTAGTTCTGCATGTCGTGCACCAAGAGCGCGGCGCGGTCGCGCTGCGGTGACCAGTGCACCGCGGAAGCGGCCAGGGCGGCCGGCATGTCGTAGTGGGGGATGGCGGGCAGCGGCATCGAAGGGCCTTTCCGGATCGAAGGCGCACAGGAGGGCGGATCAGCGGGCGGTGTCGGGTTCGTAATGCAGGGCGTGCAGCATGGCCGCGAAGGTGTCGCCGGTTTGGGTCAGCACGGCATCGAGGTCAGAGGCGGCGGCGATGCTGGCGCCGGCGTACATCCGCAGGTGGTGCTGCCCGTCCAGGACGGCCCCGTGCAGCGTGATCGCCCATTCGCCGTCCCCGTGAGCGTCCTGCCAGCCGATGAGGCCGGCGTAGAAGCCGCGCTCGACGCACATGCCTGCCTCGAGCTTGGTGATCAGGGCAGCAGCCTGACTGGTGGGGGTGCCGCACCTGGCGGGGGTGGGGTGCAAGGTGGCGGCCAGTTCCAGCGAGGTGGGTGCGGGGTCGGTGAGCCGCCCGCTGATCGGCGTGGACAGGTGCCACACGGTGGGGGTGGCCAGCACGGTGGGCTCGGGCACGTGCAGGCGCTGGCAATGGGGTCTCAGGGCGGCCGCGACCGCGTCGGTGAGGAACTGGTGTTCGTGGCGGTCCTCGACCGACAGCAGCAGCCGCTCAGCGATGGCGCGGTCCTCAGCCGGGTCAGCGAGATCGCGCCGGGCCAAGCCGGATCGCGAGGTGGCGGTCACGGTGGAGCCGTGCTTGGCGACCAGCAGTTCAGGACAGTCGGCAAGGAGGACCTGCTCGCCGCCAAGAGGAACCGCGTAGGTATGCATGCCTCCTCCGCCCAGGTGCCGCAGCAGGTCGCGCACCAGCAGCGGGCGCTGCCCGGTCAGGTCCAGCGAGCAGGCGAGGACGACGGTGTCCCGGTCGCCGCCGGCGATCCGATCGCGGGCGGTCTGGACCGCCTGGAGGTAGCCGTCCTGGCCCGGGATCGCGCTGACCTGCCAGTCGAAGGACTCGCACCGGACGCAGGGGTGCATCGGAGGCGGGCCCGCCCACTTCGGGTCCTGACACAGGGTGATGCGGCAGTGGGTGCCGTCGATGGTGATCGCACCTGCCGCGAGGGCAGGCGAGCGGGCGTCCAGGCAGTTGGTCACGATGGCGGGTAGCTCGTCCAGGGGGATGCCGGTCAGGACACGATCGCTGCGGGCCAGAAGACTGTAGGACGTGCCGGTCAGCAGGAGGTCGCCCGGCCTATAGCGGCTGAGCAGCGGAACAACGTGCTCGTAGGCGGGTGGGGTTTCAGGCGGAGACACGGGCAGGAGCATGGGTGGGTATCTCCCGGATTGCGATACGAGGGCCGGAGCGGACGGGTGGTCAGATGAGGCTGGCGCCTCCGTCGACGATGAGTTCGCGCATCGTGATGTGCCGGGCCCGGTCCGCGCACAGGAACAGGACCGCCTCGGCGATCTCGGTGGGCTGGGTCACCCGTCTTTGCGGGATGCCTTGCCGCCATCGATCGAGAGCGCCGGCGATCGTGCCGGTAAGGTCTGGGCCGGTGGCTTGCAGCGTGGCGGTGTCGGTTGGTCCAGGTGAGACGACGTTGCACCGGATGCCGTGGGGCGCCAATTCCAGGGCGAGACAGCGAGTGAACATCACAGCGGCTGCTGTGGAGGCGGCGTAGGCGGCGGAATGGACGCGCGGGGCACTGGCGGCGTCGGAGGCAATGGTGACGATGGCTCCGCGCCGGCGCGGGATCATCACCTGTGCCACTGAGCGGGCCACGTGGAAGGTCGCCTCTGCGTTGACGGCGAACATGTGCCGCCATTGCACGGCGGTTGTCTCGGTCACCGCGGCGGCTGAGAACGTGCCGGCCGCCTGCACGCACACCTCGATCGGGCCGGCGTGGCGTTCCACGTGAGCCACCATCTCCGCGGCGGCCGACGGATCGCTCAAGTCGGCGGCGTACACCACCATTCCGGGGATCGCGGCGACGAGCTCAGCCAGGGGCGAGCCGGGCAGGTCGACCGCTGCCACGGTGGCGCCCGCAGCGGCGAAGGCTGTGGCGATGGCTGGGCCGATCCCGCTGGCCGCGCCGGTGATGAGCACCACCCGGCCTGCCATCTCCTCGGACCGGGCGCGCTCGAGGCAGGCGGTGTGGTCAGGCAGCACGAGCGACTCCTCCGATGTGGAAGCCGGGGGCGCTGCGGGCTCGATCGCCGACGGCGTGGCGGGGCGAGGCTGCGGCAACGTCCGCCGGCACATGCTTTTCGAGCGCAGCCGCGACTGCAGGGCAGCTCGGCAGGCGCCCTCTTCCGCCGGGTATGAGCGAGGCCGGCCGCAGCGCTGCTAGCGGGGGTAGCGCTGCCAAGGCGGTGGCGGGCCTGCGTGGCCTCATCCCATCCAGTCGGTGTACGGGCATCAGTGATCGGCCCCTTTGGCAACCTCGGTGGCCCAGTAGGTGATGATGAGATCGGCACCCGCCCGGCGGATGGCCAGCAGGCTCTCCCGTATCGCCTTGTCGCGATGCTCAAGCCAGCCGAAGGCGGCGGCGGCCTCGATCTGGGCGTATTCTCCTGAGGTCTGGTAGGCCGCCACCAGCACGTCGACCTGGTCGCGGACGGCTTGGATGACATCGAGATACAGGCCAGCGGGTTTGATCATGACGACGTCTGCGCCCTGCGCCACGTCCAGGCAAACCTCGTGCAGCGCCTCGCGCACCGAGCCGGCCGTCGACTGCTGGTAGGTGGCCCGGTCGCCGCCGGTGAGCGAGGAGTTCACGGCTTGGCGGAAGGGTCCGTAGAACGCAGAAGCGTACTTGGCGGCATACGCCAGGATCGGCGTATGCGGATAGCCGGCCTCGTCCAGGGCGTGGCGGATCTCCGCTACCTGGCCGTCCATCATGCCGCTGGGGGCCACCATGTGGGCGCCTGCCTGAGCCTGTGCCACGGCCACCTTGGCGTACGTCTGAAGGGTGGCGTCGTTGTCCACGTCGCCGTCGTCGCCGAGAACGCCGGCGTGGCCGTGGGTGGTGCACTCATCGAGGTTGACGTCGCCGATCAGCACCAGCTTCTCCCCCACTTCGGCGGCCAGGTCCGTCAGCGCCTGCTGGGTGATGCCGTCGGCGGCCCACGCCTGGCTGCCGGTGGTGTCCTTGCGGTCGGGGTCCGGGACGCCGAACAACATCAGAGCGCCCACTCCGGCTTCGGCTGCTGCCGCAGCGGCCTTCCGGAGCGTGTCGCGGGTATGCACGACCACTCCCGGCATCCTGTCGATCGGCCGGGGTTCTGGCAGCACTTCGCTGACGAACAGCGGCAAGACGAGGTTGGAGCGGGCGATGTGTGTGGTGTCGGTCAGGCGGCGTAGCGCCGGCGTGCGACGCAGTCGGCGCGGCCGGTGTACAAGGTCGTTTCTCATCGGCTTGTCCTTTCGGGCTGGAGTGCCTGTTGCAGGCGTTCCAGCAGCGGCTCGGGAGTGCGGCTGCGCCAGTACCCGGTGGTGGGGCGGGCGACGATGCGTAAGGAGCGCAGTTCGCACAGATGCTCGGCTTGTTTGATCGCCCACCCGCCGGGGTCGATGACGGGCAGGCCCTCGATCTCGTGCAGGTCCAGGTGGACGAAGATCTCGTTGACGATGCCTTCGGCCGGGACCAGCCACTGCGCACCGGCCTGGGCGGCTTGGGCGGCGGCTTGGCTGTAGGCGTTGAGGAGCGGGTCGAAGGAGCCGTTCAGTGCCCGCGTGACGAGCTCGGGCCCGTGCTCTACCACGTGGTAGCGGGCCAGCGGAGCGCTTGCTGCGGCGATGTTGGCCGTGATCGGCTCGCGCAGGCCGGGGTGGAAGCCGAGCACACCGAGGCGGTGCTGCTCGGCCCGGGCGGCCTGCCAGACGACATCGCCGTACCCCACCACGGGAATCGAGCAGCGTGTTCGCGCGGCGAGGAGGCCGGGATCCTGCCCGGCCGCGCTGATCCAGGCGTGATAGCCCTGCTTTTCGGCGGTCACGGCGCTGTCGGCGAAGAAGTTGCTGATCAGCAGCCCGCTGTCACCGTGGCCGACGAGTTGTTCGGGCAGCGTGGAGTCGTAGGCGTGCGGCGGCAGGGTGTGAAGGTCGACGGTACTGGTGCGGGCGATGGCGGCGATGTGTTTGGCGTACATCTCATCCAGGCTCGTCGACCGTCCTGCGGCGGCATGCTTTTGCATCCAGCAGCGCCATATCTGCATGTCAGGTACCTATCGGGTGCATGTCGGGCAGCGGGATGGTGTCGAGCATCGAGGCTTGGACAAGCCAGGCCCGGGCGGCCTCCGGGTCCGCCGACAGGGTGCGCATCTGGTCGACGAGGCTGGCGAGCGAGTTCGTGCTGTCTGTGGCTTCGGCGCCGTGCTCGCCGTTGCCCTCGAGGCCGGCCACGCGAGCCTCGCTGCGCGGAATGATCATGTTGAGCATGATCGTGCGGCGCCGGGCGGCCCAGGCGTCGAGTGCCACGGGGCCGGCCGCGCCGGTCAGCACCTGGGTCAGAGCGCGTCCCAGTTCGACGGCGTCGTGTATGCCGGCGTTCATGTTGAGGCCGCCGGCGGTTGACGTCAGGTGTGCGGCGTCCCCGGCGAGCAGCACACGTCCGCGCCGGAACTGCGATGCCACAGCGCGCACCAGCGGGTAGGTGTGCCAGTGGACGATGTGCGGCTCACGTGCATTCGGCAGAGCCTGGCGGGCCAGGACCTTCACCATGTCATCGGTCAATCCGGCCGCGAGACGCGACGGTAACCGGATCACCATCCGCCAGTGATCGGGTAACTGCAGCAGACTGCACGACAGATTCGGGTCCCGCACGTAGGTGAGCGGTGCCAGGCCCGGCAGATGTTCGGACAGGGGCGAGTCGGTGAAGATGCGTAAGGCCAGCGTGGGGTAAGGCGTGATCGGGAACTCCAGATTGACAGCAGCACGGACACTGCTGCGTGCGCCGTCAGCACCGATGACGTAATCGGCTTCCTGCCAGCCGCGCCGGGTGTGAGCCCGCACCTGGGAGGCGGTGTGGGTGACTCCGTCGACTGCGGTGCCTGGCCGTACCTCGGCATGCGGATACCTGGCCAGTTCATCGGCCAGCAGCCTCGTCAGCGTGCTCTGTTCGGCGTGCAGCCGGAAGGGGTGACCGGTCAGGCCGTCCAGGAGGGTCATGCGCAGCTCTGCCAGCGGCCGTTCGCTGTGGCGGGTGCGCCACTGCAGCCTGTCGACCAGCGTCGCGGCGGCGGCCAACGGTTCGGTGACACCGAAATCAGCCAGCAGGTCCAGCGTCGCCGGATGGAAGGTCGCCGCCCGGGAGACACTGGCGAGCTCTGTCTGGCGCTCGAGCACGGTGACAGCCACACCGGCACGGGCCAGAGTCAAGGCGACGGTCAGCCCGACCGGACCTGCCCCTGCCACGATGACGTGAGGCCTGTGGCCGGTCATGGCAGAAATCCTTGCTCGGCCAGGCGCGCCAGCGACCAGGGCACGTTCGCGTCAGGCCAAGCTCCGATCTGGCCGAGTGTCCACCAGGCTGCGCACAGATTGGAGGTGAGCACGACACGCTCGGTGTCCGCCGCGAGATACGGCAGTACCGGCAGGGTCGTCATCCCGGTGCCGGTGCACAGCACCACCGCGTCGTGAGGCAAGCCGGCCTGCTCGACCTGCTCGACGAGCTCGTCGGCGCCGATCTCGTACGGGGCGTGTGCACCGTCCGCGGTCCTGACCGCGACCACCCGCACCTGCCAGCCGGCATGCTCCCAGAAGTGGAGCGCCTGCTCGGTCAGCCACGGCTTGTACGGTGACACCAGCACGAGATCGTTCTTGCCGAGACGCCGCAGAACCTCGCGCGTGGCGAAGGTGGCCGTCGCGACCGGGACACCCCAGCGAGCGCTCAGCTCGGTGCAGGATTCCTCGTCCTGCTGCGGCCCCAGCAGATAGCGTGACCCGCTGCAGGCCATCACCAGCGCGTCCAGGGGCAGTCCTCCGAAGGAGCCGATCTTGTCGGGCAAATCTCGGTTGTAGCTCGCCAGCCTGTCCCGTAACGGCTCGTGCCTCACCGCAAAGCGGGTGGTGTGCAGCGTGCTGACGCTGCCGAGCAGATGTCCGATCTCCGGTTCGGCGGCCGGGTTGGCCGGCGGCACGATGAGGCCGACCCGGGCGCGCGCGTGAGAGTGCAGCGCCGAGACGGCATCTGCGGGCCTGGCTGCCGTCATCGCGCTGCTCCGATCGTCGTCACCGCGGGGAGCGCGAACAGCTGTCGCACGGCGTCGAGGTATCGGGCCTCTGCAGGAGTTCCGGACACGTGCAGGAGCCAGCTGCACGCCGGATGCACCAAGGCAGTCGTGATCCGCTGCAGTGTGGCAGCGACCTCCGTGCGCGCGGTCTCCGGCAAGCTGGCGCGTGCTTCCAGCCGGGCTAACTCTCTGGCGACGGTGCGCTGAGCCATGTCGTGCAGCGCCGCCGCAACATCGGCGCTGCACGACGAGGCAGGGCTGCTGATGGAAGCGCACATCAGCAGCCGGTCCAGGAGGCCAGGAGCACGGCTCGTTCCCGCTTAGCGCGGGCCCGAGCCTGGGCGTCGATCTCGGTGACCGTGAGCCGGATTTGGCCAGGCTGAAGGTTCATGACAGCACACGCGGTCATGGAAAGCGCATGGAGAAAATGGGTGCGCTGAGCGCGGGTGGGATCCGCGTCAATCGCGACGGTGATGAGCACGGGCGTGGTTCTCTCTTCCGGAGACTGGCAGCTGCGGGAAGGCGGCTGGCTGAGCGGGAGTTAAGGAGAAGGTGCTGGAGCGGGAACCGGTGCCAGGACCGACTGGCGCTCCCGCGTGAGGGCAGGTGCCGCATGCAGCAAGGTCGCCTCCAGCGGATCCAGTCGTGGATGGCAGGTGCAACGGCGAGCGATGCTTCCTGTCGCCACCATGGGTGGGGACAAGCCGGCACCGTCCGCCAGCGCGGATGGTTTGAGCGGGACGGGCACCGGCGGTGTCGCCGAAGAGGCGGATACGCGCGAACGTTCGTGCTGCGCCATCCAGCTTTCAGCCGCCCGGGCGACTTCGATCAGCGAGTGATGCAACTGCGTCAGGGCCTCTCGCGGCACTTTGGCATGCACTGCGGCCGCAGGCCGGTCGCCGGCCGACGCTGGGGCGCGAGGGCGGTCGGTCCAGGCGTGCCACAGGGGCCGGGCCACTGCGGCCATCCCGCACCACCCCGCCACCACCAGGCACACACCCAGGGCGGAGTGGTAACCGGCTGCCTGGCCGTCCAGAAACGGATGCTTGACCAGCACCGCTGCTCCGGCCACGCCGAGGGCCATCCCGCTTTGGCGCATGGTCATACTGGCCGCGCTGGCCGCGGCCATCTGATCGGGGAACTCCGTGCGGCTGCCCGCCGCGGCGGCCACCGTGGACAGGACGCCCAATCCGAGCCCTAGCCCGGCCAGCGCCGCCAGCGCGGCAAGACCGTTCTGTGCCGGCAGTGCCCAGGACAGTACCGTGCCGGCGGCGATGACCGTCCAGGCCCCGCCGTAGGCGAGAGCGGAATCTCCCCACCGGCGCACGGCCGCACCTGTCAAAGGTCCGGCCAGGAGCACTGCCACCGAGATCGGAGCCAGCAGGTAGCTCGCGCGCCACCCGCCGAGGTTCGCCGCCACGAGATAGCTGGGCCCGAAGGTCAAGATAGGAGCCGACAGCAGGCCGTAGGCGCCTGACATCAGCCAGCCCCAGCGGATGCTGCCCTGCCGCCAGAGCATGATGGGCACAGCCGGGCGCGGATGTGCCCGTGAACGGAGCAGCGCTCCGCACAGTCCCAGCGCAGCGACGAACGCGGCGGCAAGGATCCGGGTGGAGGTCCACCCCCACGAGGGACCTTGACAGATCAGCATCACCAGGGCACCGATCCCAATCGCCAGCAGGCAGGCACCCACAGCATCGGGTAGCCACCCGGCGCGTTGGCCATCGGGTGGCAGCAGCACCGTCAGGCACACCAGCATGGCCGCCAAGAGCAGGCCTGGCCCGAACAGCGCGCGCCAGCCGAGCGCATCGGCGAGCGCGCCTCCGCCGCCCTGCAGCAGCACCGCGCCCAGCCCGCCCGCGCCGGTCCACCACCCGATGCCCACGTGGCGGCGCGCCGCCGGCAGCCGGCTCACAAGTAGCCCCAGCGAGGCCGGCACCATCAGCGCCGCGCCTCCTGCTTGCGCTGCTCGTCCACTGAGCAGCACTAGCCAGGTGGGCGCGGCCAGCATCCCGGCAGTCGCCGCGGTGAAGAGCGCCGCGCCCGCGCCGAGGACGAAGCGATGCCCCAGCCGGTCGGCCAGTTGACCAGCGAAGCACAGGAAGGCGGCGAACGGTACAAGGAAACTGGTCGCAAGCCACGGCAGACCACCAACCCCGAGCTTGTGCGCCAGCTCACCCGGCAACACCACTTCAGGCACGGGCGGCGCTGCGAGCACACCCATGGCGATGGTGGCGGCCACGGTGTCAGCCATCACCACGAGCATCACCAGGGAGCAAACCATCACCAGGATGACCGATCGGCCACCGCCAACATGGGGTGCAGCCATCCGGCGATGCTGCGACGGCGCAGAGGAAGTCACCGGCATGGGACTTCTCCTCGCTTGTCGGCCAGCGCGCCGTGACCTGCTGGAGGGCTCATCGCTATCGCGCCGTCCATCCGCTGACGCGCCAGCTCGGGCCTTACATCCCTCAATCCGTAGCGCCGGCGACTCGCCCGATGCCAGGGACGTCCCCGGCCAGCCAACGCTGCGGGCGCCTGCAACGACGGACGGGCTCCCACGGCATCACAGGCCATGAAGATCGCCTGCGTCGTCTCAAGATGAGCGGCCATCATGCGCTCATCGCCGGCCCAAGATTCCGGGCCTGACCCGTTCCTTCCCCACGTAAGTCACCGCAGACTCGTTCCATGGCCGTCGTCCGTGCACGGGAGCCGGTCAATCCCTCACGAGTCAGGATCTGCCACATCACCTCAACGGCTTTAGCGGCCACGGCCGAATGCCATGAACACGCCTTGCGGAGCTGGCCCTCCAGCCAGAGAGACTGATCCAGCTGGTGCCTCAGCATCCGATGCCGGGACGTGCGCTCCAGGCCCTCCAGCTCCGCCAAGCGAGCCGGCCAGCGAAGATGCTCCCGCTCCACGTCAGCAACCACCTCCGCTGATGCCGACGTGAGGGTCGGCTGGCTCATGCGGCGGCGATGCTGCTCAGTCGCGGCAACAGCGACTCCGACCGTCGGCTCTACGTGACGAAGCTGGAGAAGTGATCGCTGCAGCACGCTCAGCCGGTGCTGCAGTTCGGCTGCGCTCCAACCCAGAACCAGTAACCGTGTGTCGTCAACCACCACACGCCAACCAACCAACGCCAACTCATGGAGGAGTTGATGGCCGAGGAGCCAACGATGTCCTCCGTCCAGCGCGTCACGAAGTTCGACACACACGCCGCCTCGGGGCAGCGGAACAACTTCGATCTGAGGGGTCTCACACAAGCGTCCACAAATCCGTAAGACGGCTCCGACCATCGCCTCGTCCGTGCTTATCGACCGCCCGCTCCGCGCCTTCCGAGAAGCACGACTTGAAAACGTCAGCGATGTGGAGGACCGCGGCATGTCCGCGCCTGGAGCGGCCCCCGAGGCATGTCGGGCCACGAACCCAGCAGAGTCGAACGGAGAAGAGTACGACATGACGAGGGTCCCTCCTAAATGGGGGAGATGGCCGCGGAGCGACTGGGGCCTGACCCTCACCGCAGCAGCGCTACCAGTACTCCTCGTCGTAGCGCGGCCAACCCCTCCTTGAGCAGCCTGAGAACCTGGCCCTGCAAGCAGACGGTTGCAGGAGGTCATCCAGTTCATCGAGCTCTTGCCTCCGGAGGCGGCCCGGGCGAATGGACGATCCTTCACCGAGGAGAGCCCTATTCCAAGCTGAGACATGACATCCTGACTCTTGTTGACAGTGCCTGTCAGATAACGATGAGAGAGTGTAGGTGTCAAGGAGGCATGACTGACAGTCAAAACGAGAGTGAAGTCGCTATGTATCCAATTTGTGATCTATGACTTGGCGCGTGAGTTCTCCCTGAGCATGGGTGACCTCGGGAGCGCTAGCTGGCCTGTGGGGGCGCTGGTTGGCCCTGCACGTCTCCGGACAAGGATCGACGCGTGGTCTGGTGGCGAAGCAGAACAGCACGTTGGAAGACGTGCTCGAGGAGGTCGACGTGCAGAACTCCGGCGTGACGCCCAGCAGGACGTCGGACTGGCCCCTGCCTGGACCAACTAGCATGCCCAAGGGCCAGCCATCATGCTCAGCCACAAGGTGTGAAGTTGTGAGCGATAGGAGGCGAGCGAGAGCGGCAGTTGGCGGCCACAGGCCAACCTACGATCAACCGTGCAACCTTTAGTTACGGATTGCGACTGGCTGCTCGTTGGCGCATACACACTGGGCTGCGCGCAGCAAAGTCGAACGGTGTACAAGGCCTGATGCACAATGCCACCTCAAAGTATGGGACGCCGCTCGATGAGGTCTCTTATTGCTCAGCCAGGCAGGACCATCGCCCCCGATACCAAGTGTTCAGGCAACACCTGTGCTCCGCGTGGGGCCGGCGAGAGGAGCGGGCGGGCCCGAACGCTTCTTTTCGAACCCTCATCGCTGTACCTCAGTGCCAGCAGGCGCTGGAAGGAGGTTTGGCCGCTCGTGAGAGCTTCTGCCATCCCGATCGAGGACTTCAGCAAGAAAAGTACGACTCGCCGAGCGGAAGTGACGCCACTTCGTCCTCAAGTACGGCAAGATCTAGCCTCATGGCAACATCGACGACGACCGCAGCCCTTCCTAGCCGCAGAGGCCAGCGAGGTGGAGTGGCGACGTGCCTGCCGGAGGCTGCCGCCCACCCTGACAAGATCTTCAAGACCTCTGCCCGTCTCCTCGGGGCAGAGCTTGTCGACGGCCACACGATGGCGGCCGAGGATGGAGTGTCACTCAACGTCTTGCTCGGTCAACTCATTCGCAAGGAGAAGGCGCGCCGCGAACGTGCGCGTCAGCAGGCAGCGTCCCGAACGGTCGAAGCTTGTATGCTGCCTGGCTTTGACAACCCGACTGATCACAGCCCTCAACACCAACTGAATGCCAGCGACCGTCAAGAACTGCCCACCAGACGTTCGGCGGCCCCAAGCCTTGCCCGTCCGTCAAGGACTAGGTCAGCTGCGTGAGCCCTCGTAACCTCGCACACCCAGGAGGGGAAGACGTGGGCCCCTAAACGAGCGTGGGCGCCCCGGAGAACCGGGACGCCTCACGACATCCAATGAGATTCCTTGCGTCCGAGTTGGCGCTCCATACCGCAAGGCGTCTCTTCAATTAGCCCGCTGACGTGCGGGGTGTACCTACGTGAGGGTCCTACCCGTGACCATCACGCTGGAACCTCGGCATGCCAGGCCGGGCCTGAGCTTTTGCCTGGAGCCGAGCATACCTCAGGGCCACCGGGTCAGCCCAGCATTGCCTCTTTTGGGCACGCCGCTGTCGCACGATATCGCTGCGCCGATCCGTCACTCTACCGCCGGGACCTGCGCGTTTCCGGTGTATTCCCGAACACCTTGCGACATCAAGTTCGGGATCTTGGGCGTGTCGCAATCTTGGTGGGCCCTCCTGCCAGCACGCCATGCCCCTGCCAGTGCTGCTATGCAGGAATCGCATGGGCATGGTGACAGTCTCATCGCGCGGGCCCACCCGGCGGCCCACCCTGCAGGCCGTTCGCATGCGCCCTTCCTTCCCGCTAGCCACCACAAGGCGATCGGACAGGGACGAACTGGGCTGTCGGGCTACTGCAGCCAGGACCGATGGCGGGAGAACACGACCAGCGTGTCTCCTAAGACAAGCCAGCTCTGTAAGACGTCTCACCTCACCGCGCCCAAGTGCCCTCAAGAAGGCCCACGGGCGCGATCCTGCTGCCGGCTCGAAGCTTCCCTACGGGAGGCGCTTCTGATCTGAATCACGCCGGACGCGACATCCCTGGCTCTGCACAGAACTCATACGCCCACACAGCAGGTGCCAAGCGACTCAAAGTCGCCAACACCTTTGTTTGGTATACCCAAATTTCACACGAAATATTCCGTTAGCCGTGCGTTGCATCTGGTTTGTTCTGGCAAGGCCCCGCACCGACCCGGATGCAGCGCAACGAATGCACACCTTGGCTTAGCACACCTATTCATGGATTTGGAGCCGCCTCTGACCTGACCCCATCACCCGCGCGCCCACATCTGGGCCTCACCCACAGACTCCATAACGGCACTCATCTAGCCGCCGAACAGACAGAGACCGTCGGCAGCTCTATTAAGTGCACTCTGAAACGCACGGAGCACCTATGAACAGCCATGCGCTGTATTTGGTGTACCCAAAAACGGGTGACACCCCGCTCGCAGTTAAAGCGAATGTCAAACGAGCGCCCGCGACCACGGTTGAGGCACACCGTCGCTACGACCGGTGTACCCGCCACGACCTAAGCGGGCCATGTTTCCCTTCTGGCCCCTGCCTGCTTCGGATGTCAGAGCGCAACTCCCACACGCGCCGGAGCCTCAAGTGACCCGATGCCCCCACAGCGAGAGCGTCGAGAGCTCATCAGACCCGGTCATCCCGACCGAGCACGTCATCGCGCCCTCGATCATTGTGTGGCTGGAGTGCGAGGCGTACGTGGTCGGCGGGACTCGGCACTACAAGAACTGGCTGCGCAGCCACGGCCTCGTCGGCGAGGCCCTCGCGCGCAACGTCGAACCAAACATGCAGACCCGGCGCGGCATGACGTGGGAGACGCTCGCGGCCGACGCCGGCGTGAGCCGCCGCACGCTGGCCAACCAGCTTGCCTGGCGGCGCACGCACGGGCTGCTCGCCACGGTGACCCACGGGCGGCATGGCCACCCGCACAACATGGCGGCCGAGTACGCGCTGATCGTCCCCGTCGCGGTCCTGGAGGCGTTGTACGGCGAGTTCTGGGCCGAGGAGCTGGAGGTGGAGTACGGGGCGCTGTCGGAGGAGCTTCGCCGTCGGGTGCGCGGCACGCAGGCGAGCATCGTGGCTGGGCCGTGGGATGACGTGCCCTGGCCGGTGGCGACGGTGCCGTTCCGGATGATCGATCCGGAGGTCGCCGAGCGTGTTCGCGCCCGGCGTGTGGACGAAACGTGCACTCCCAGGTTTTCAAGGGTTTCTCTTGTCGGGTCAGCGAATCTCCCACGCAGGGGCGCGCGATCATACACGGATGCGCCGTATCCGCTGACCGCCACGCCGACGAAGAGGAGGCATCGAATCGCGGCCGGGGAGCGGATCCGGCGTGACCAGATGGTGCTGCGGGGCCTGTCGGCGAAGGATCTGGGCCGGATCGGGAAGCCGATCTTCGATCGGGGCGGCACCCTGGGCGACTTCCTGCACGTGCTCAACACACACCCGGAGATGGGGCAGTGGACGGCGGTGGCCGCCGTGCTCGGCGAGCCTCGCCGCCGGAACTGGCGGAGCTCGCTGCGGTTGCGGGCGATGCTGGAGAAGCGGGTGTCTGTCTGGCTTGGGTCGGATGGAAATCTGGTCAGACCGCTGCCGTCGCAGGTAACGCTGGCCGGGCGGCCCGCCCCGCTAGCCGAGCAGGCGAGGCTGCGCGAGGAGACGGCGCGGCGGACCGAGACGTTGGAGCGGGCAACAGCGGAGATTCCAAGGCGTACGCACGTGCCGTCAATGCTGCCAGCCGAGACGCGGGCCGATCTACACGAGCGCCTGGCGGCAGCGCGGACAACCTGGGTGACAGCCCGGAAGCGCAACGTGGCCGGGACACTGCTACTGGCGCAGCGACGTGCAGCGGAACAGCGAAGGAAGAGAGCATCGTGACAAAACCTGCCCACGATCCCACAGTCCGCCATCTGTGCTTGATCCGGTTTGACGGACATCCGAGATCAAGGGTTCGTCCCTGAAAGGATGTCCATGGTGGAGAACATGGGGAAGAAGAAGCCGCGTCCTCACGGCTCGTTCACGCCGGACTTTAAGGCCGAGATCGTCGAGCTGTGCCGACGCGGTGACCGCTCGGTCGCGCAGGCTTGGATTCAGACGATCAACCCAACGCTGCTCGTGGATGGGTGGAACGTGGATCAGATGGGTCGGCCGGGATGTCGGACGCGATAAAGAGGACTTGTGGCGGCGGTGGCGCGCTGGTGACTCCATCAGCGTGATCTCCCGGGCGCTGGGCAAGTCTCCGGGGTCGGTTTTCACGGTGCTGCACCATGGCGGCATCGCGCCAGCCGCGCGGGTGCACCGGGCCGACCGGCTGAGCGCCGAGGAGCGGGAATCGATCTCTCGCGGTCTCGAGGCTGGGGCCTTCCTCCGTTCGATCGCCATGTCGATCGGCCGCCCGGCATCCACAGTGAGCCGGGAGGTCGCCCGCAACGGCGGCCGGGTGAAATACCGTGCGCTCGCCGCTGAGCAACGCGCTCAAGAACAGGCACGTCGCCCAAACCGTCCGCGCTGCAGGACAACCCGGTGCTGCGCTGGCGGGTGATCGAACTGCTCGACAACGAGTGGTCCCCGGAGCAGATCGTGGGACATCTGCGGCTGACGCACGCTGGCAACCCGCTCATGCGGATCAGCCACGAAAGCATCTACCGAGCGATCTACACGATCCGGTGGAAGCTGATCCCGCGTGAGCTGTGCACCAAGCTGCGCACGCGCCGTCCCATCCGCAAGAACAAGAAGAACACGGTCAAGGGCCAGTGGCGTTCCCAGATCACTGGGGCATGGCCGATCGAGGAACGGCCTGAGGCGGCTAACGCCCGAACCAAGCTCAGCGCAACGCTGTCGTGGAGGTTGGCCGCGCTGATCGTGGGAGGCGTCGAGGTCACCTGGGTAACAGCGGCCGGCGCCCACGAGGACCCGCCGGAAGAACTGCCGGGCTCGTTGCCGCACCCACGACGCGCCTAGGAAGCCGGGCACGGACAGCACTGGTCCGGGTCTTCTGACTGGAAATGATCAGGACGGTTCATCGGAAACGATCAAAGCTGCTGATCGGACCCAGAAGCACGACGTTTGAGCACGAGAAGAGAGGCAAGATCACCTCCCTCTCGCCGCAGGCGAGGCACCTCACCGTAAGGGCGCAACCGGCGACAACGCGCTGTCGCGCGAGAGGTTGCTTCACCACTCCCCCCGATGCTGGCCCGGCTCAACCTGTACGAGTGCGCGGCGCGCCGAGCGCGATGACGGCGCTGCCGACGGAGTGGCTCACGGGCACGACAGAGCGCGACCGCGAACTGGTGCTCTCCGCGATTGAGACAGAGATCATCAAGGGACGTACGATTGGGCAGATGCCGGCACGTGTCCGCCACCGCCTGCTGCCCTGCTACGGCATGTCGCCACGACGCCCGGTGGCCGCAGCGCTCTGACCGTGGTGCGGCGGGGGTATGAGTGCCCGCGGCCGAATTGCGAAGATCATCTGCTGCCTTCCGGATATCCCTGTGGGGCCTACGCGGAGATCGGCGCGGAGATCAATCAAGGGCGGCGGTTGCCGGGGACGTTCCCCGCTCTCCCGCCCCCGGAGAACGCGCCGAGACCCGCGTGTGCCCGGCCCCCGGCTACCGGACGGATCCCTCGGCCGCGAGGAGTCGAGGCACCGGCAGCTGCCCGCGTCAACGCCGGTGGCCCTGACAGGTCGGCGGCACGGGCACGCGCGCTGCTGATGGCGACGAGCCCGAGGTTCGCGGCCGGCAGCTGACCACGGAAAAGGAGGTCGTGGTGAGGAGCTTCATCGATGCGGCCGCAGTCCGGGAAGACCCTGGGCGTGTCACCGTCCGCAAGGGGGCAGCTCGTACAAGATCAAGGACGGAATCCTACGATTGCGCAGCCCTTCAGCCCCCGGGTTCCGTGGCGGCCGACGCCGATCGGGCGGCTTCTGGGCCTCTCTCCCCATGCTGGATACTCGCCTCTCAGTTCCCGCGTGGCAGTACCGCGTCGTTGGCCAGGGACCGCGCAGAGGGGACGGCGTCGTCATCATCCAGCAGGAACGCCTCCACCGCGACGGAGACCAGTGTGGAAAGGTGCTCCGCCCCGGTCTCGCTGACAAGGCTGTTGAGGACATCGAGCTCAGCCGGCCGGAACTGCACCGGCCAGAGCACCCGGCGAACGCCTGTCTTCGACCTCGATCGGAGATTGCGGCGGGGCGGGAAATGTGATCCGTTGGGACGGCTGACCTCCAGACGAGCCCGGACCAGGAACGACAGCATGCCCTCGCTCAGGAAGTGGTCGATGGCGTCCATCGCCAGCTGGGCGTACTCGATTCCCTCGATGCGGCTCATCGCCCTGGCCCGTTCCTTGGCCGCGGGAGTTACGTAGATGCTGATCTGTTCAGGCGTCTGATACGCGCTCGACTCGGCTGCCACGGCCTTTGGCGCGGACGGCCGGCGTGTGCCGGGTTGGGCTGCCCGGGATGCCTGGCGGCGCGTTTTGTGCGGGACAGGAGCGGAAGCGGAGTCAACAGGCTCTGACGGTGCTTCCGGGGGCACGCTGCGGTCGGCCTGCGGAGAAGCCGCGGGTTCGCGCTCTTGACCTAGCCCCGCTTCCTGGTCGATGACCGGAGGCGTGGACTCGCCACGGCGGCCGGGCGCCTGGTGTTTCGGCTCCTCAACCTCCGCGGCGGCACTACGCTCAGCCGGTGCCGGCGGCATCTCACTGGACGCCTCGGGCGCCGCCTTGGGCGGGATGGCCGGGGGCGCCACCGCTGGAGGCGGGACTACCGGAGTGGCCGCAACCGCTGAAGACGCCCTCGGCTTGTCGACCGGTGTCGTGCTCGGCGGCCGCTCGGTCTCGGGCACCGATACGGGCGCGATCTCAGGAGGCTGGGCGACCAGGGCAGACAGGCCGCTCGTACCGCGCCTGCCGCGCGCTCGTGACATGCCCGACAGCTTCGGCTGCGGAGGCTTGTCCTCGAAAAACTCACTGGTCACGCGTATGCCTCCGCTTCCAGGGCCAGTGCCCTTCTGATGATCTCCGTCGTGGCCTCCTCCATCTCGATCGCGGAGGTCTCGGCCGACTCCGAGCTGAGAGTCAGTTGATGTTGCTTTGCGTGCTTCTTCCAGTCGGGCCCGGCCGACAGATCGGCGAGTTCGGCGAACACACGTCCGTGCTTACGGCACTGGTCGGCGACGTTGACGGCACGGGTGATCACCGTCTGGAAGATCGGGATTCCAGAGTCGGCGAGGACCGCCTCGATTTCCCGCCGCTTCTTGGCGAGGAATCCGATCTCTCTCACGCCGACCACCTCCCCCTCATCGTCCTTTACCTTGCGCAGGTGCTGGCGGTCGAAGCCGAACAGCAGGACGCCGAGGGGGGTCAGGGCCGGATTCAGCGGCGTGGCCACATCGAAGACCTCGCTCACTCCTTCCAAGCCCTGGATTGCGCCTTGGTCGAAACACACGGGGATCAGGACGTACTCGGCGGCTACCGCCGCCAGGTGCTGAAGGTCGGCGATGTTCGGCGGGCAGTCGATCAGGATCCACTCGTAGTCCGCCGCGACGTCGGCCAGCGCCTCCGCGAGGCTCAGCAGGATCTCGCGGCGAGGGTCGATGGAACGTGTGCCGATGATCGACGCGGTTGTTCTCTTGAGGACCTTCCCCCCCGGTACGACGTCGAGATGTGGTCGGACGTCTCGAAGGATGTGCAACGAACCTGTGCCTTCGATGACACCGATGACGCTCTGACCCTCGTCGTCCCCGGGGGTGCCCTGGTAGCCGAGATCAAGGCCGAGGTTGCCCTGAGGGTCGAGGTCGATGGCCAGCACTCGCTTGGTGGATCCAGCCTGGGACAGAGCGGCCGCCAGTTGGGCCGAGATGTTGGCGGTGGTCGTGGTCTTTCCGGCCCCGCCCTTGTTGTTCAGGACGATGAGTACGCGGCGTAGCTGAGGACGGATTGTTTGGATGATCTCTTCTTTGGTCAACCCTCGGGCCGCTGTGCCAGTGAGGGGGAAGGTCATGGATCTACTCTCCTGTGCGTACCGACGGTTGAGTGCCAGCTTCCTCAGTCTCACTTCACCTTGAGATGTGGAGCACCAAGGTGATCGGAGGAAGCATCTGCTTCTTTATTAACAGATCCATGTCCCTGACGCCATCTTGGTGCCTGGCGTGTCGCAGTTGGTGTGTCGGCTGGCTGGCGAGGGCGCAACGGCCTACGCCTTCGATTCTCTGCGTACTGCCGCATCCCCCCGCTCGCCTGAGCATGCGGTGCATCTAGTGGCGTGGCCTTCCCCTGACAAGTTCATCTGTTGCGCTACCTATCCCCCAGTGTCACCACCAGAGACCATGGTCGTTGGCAGCCCTGTTTCCCTATTGATCTATACGACTGAAGTCATCACTACTGGAATAACTGTTGGAGCAACTACCGCTCCTCTGCTTTCAAGCCATATTTTCATGCAGCTTTTCACGTCTATTCACTTCAGTATCTGTAAACTTATTTTCTAAGTTATTTGTCATCATATCTTTAGTTATTTTGAAGCACATCTGCCAAAACATATTCTCACTACTTTCTATGAGTCTTCTGTAGTAATTATCTGCAGACCTGTCTCCACGCCTATCTGGACACCTATTACTCGTGCCGACCTGCGGAAACGCTCTACGCCTGCAACCTTAAGAAGATGATTCCATACTGATCACTGGGGTTCAAGTGTCCCATCCTGGAGGGTGCGAGAGCCACGAGCGCGCCGCCTCTTCTCTCCGGCCTCCGCGTCCCCAGACGATACACGCGAATGCCCAGTTCCAGAGGTGACCATTTTCCTCCCGTAGGAGGGCGCGCCTGCTGGAGGGCAGGCCTTCAATACCGGTTCCGCGCAGATACAACTCCTCCCGCTTATGAGCCCCGTTGTGCATGCACGAGTGCGAGAGGGTGAAATCCCAGGATTCATCGCGGCCGACCATGCGGAGCAGGTCGATGTGCGCGATGAACGCCTCCAGCAGACTGGATCGGGTACTGCATGTGGCCAGAGCCACGCACGGATCAGCGCCTCGAGCCGGTCGGGGTGTGGCGGAAGCGAGATTGCCCAAGTTGCGCTTGAGGTGTGTGCCAGACCCCTGGATGGGTTGTGTTCGCGACGCTGGAGAGCAGGTGGAAGGCGCTCGGGTCAGGGACAGAACCGATCAGGCGGCGCATCAGCACGTCGCGGTTCGTCGTGAGGTGGTCTTAGCCCAGCACGATCGGGCCACCGAGTTGCTGCCCGGATGGCGTCCAATCGCGACGCGTAGTCGGGCGCCTTCCGCTCTCCGCGGCGGCCTCGGTGCATGCGGTAGAGCGCATGCCGGAGCGGGTGTCCGCGCTCGAGACCGGGATCAGCCGGGGGCCACGGAGGGACGTCCCCACCCTTGCTGGAGTGACGATGACGACCGAGCCTGAAACTCGGCGGGCGAAGTGAGGGCCCTACAGCTCAACGACTGGACTCGCTTCGTCTTCACCCTAGTATTCACATTGGCCCTCAGGTCCCGGACCGTCTCTCCCTGCCGGCAGGCGTCCTTTAGCGGCGCGGCAATGAGGGTCCTCGTTCCGCTCACCCATGGGGCGACCTCTTCAAGAGGGGGATGCGAAGGCGTGAATGGATCTAGCAGAAGGGGGCCGTCTCCACCTTCTCGGGGGGTCTCCCGGGACCAGCCACGCGTGAGAGAGTGTGACCTACATGGCGCCGAACCGCGCCTCGTGCTGTTGGGCGGCGAGTTCGGCCATGCGGGGGAGCACCTCACCGAGCTGCCGCCGAAAGGCGGCGTATCGCTCGTCGTCGAGCGCGTCAACGATCTCCTGCGCCCACCAACCGATCTCGCGGAGCGTGGGATAGCGTTCCTGGGTCAGTGGCCACTTCATCTCACGTACCGCACGTCGCAGGCCGATGAGGCTCTCCGCAAGCTCGTCGTCGATAAGGTGGTCGAATCTGGCGCGATAGCTGACGAGTTCCGATGCCGTCTCCCAGAGCGTCAGGGCATGACGGTCGTACCATCGTCCCTCGACGGATGTAGCTCGCAGCGGGACGGACGACAGCCGGTGAGCGCGCTCCTGCCGTTCGCTCCGCGCCAAGCCCAATGTGGCCGCTCGGTGGCGCAGGATCCGGTTCTCCACCGCCTGTCGCGTTCGGACGTTGAGTGGAGGCGCCATTCTGATCATGGTGATCTGCTTGGCGCACCCGAGCTCGAGCAGGTCGCGCTCGAGCCGGTCGGCCTCGTCGGGCAGGTGCGGGAAGTATCGGCGCACGTAAGCCAGGACCCAGAGGGCATCGATGACGTCACTCGAGGTCACCCAGTCCGGCACCCTTTGACAGGCCAGGACGTACCGGATCACGTCGACGGGCTGCTCCTCCGGGACGTTACGCAGCAGGCTGTCCAGGTCCGGGTCGCGCACTTGCCGACGACGCTCTACAATCTCAGCAATGGCCCTCTGACCTGCGGTTTTACTGATCTGCGGCTCTGCGCGCTTAGGCATGTCAATAGTGTATTGACATTTTTGATCATGATCTGGCCAATCGGTTGATGTGACTCCCGGTTGTCTAGCGGTCTTGAAGACGACAGTCCGTCACGGCAACTGGAAGTGGACATGGAAGCGCGTCATCGAAGTTGGCAGTAGCGGCTTGTACGGCAGGAGGTTTGGCCCGAAAGATGGCGGCGGTCTGGCCCCGGCGGCTGGCGTTGGTGGTGGCACCGGCGTCCGGTGAGTCGTTCGCGTTGTGGGTAGATCGGATGGCCCTGCGGAACGGATGCCCGCCGTGGGCGATGATCGAAGCGTTGGGGCTGAACGTGCGCGCGTCGAGTGACGTCCGTTCACTGGCGTACGGCGTCGTCACGAGACCGGAGATGCGCAGGGCGATCGAGGCCGCCACAGGCGTGAGCTCCGAGGTCGTGCGTGGGATGCACTTGGAGGTGTTCGACGGTTCGGTCCTGGATCTGGCGGGGGTCCGCGTGGGCGACGAGCAGTCAGTGCGCCGGGCTGAGGGCCGTGAGTGGGTGCAGTTCTTCGGCAGCGGAGTATGCCCGACCTGCCTTGCGACTTCGGGCGGAGTGTGGGCTGACCTGGTGGAAGCTGGGCTGGGCCGCGGTTTGTCCCGAGCATCGGACGCTGCTGGTGGATCTCTACCCGAAATGCCGCGTTGCCGTGCGACGGGGCCCGGTCGGCCGGCCAGGCCGCCTGTCTCGCTCGCGGATGCCGACTCCGTTGCGATGCGGCGCGCTCCTCAGCAGGGCCGTATGCAATCGCAGATCAGTAAGAGCGCGGTTAGTGACGGCTCGTCAATCGTCAACGACTTGTGCTTGAGGTGGCGACGCACCGTCGGCCTGCGTTCGGGCCAGGTGATGACTGTGGGTCAGTGGTTCGCGGCCTTGAGAGCAACAGCGATACTGATCCAGCTGGCGCCTGCCACGGGCTCGGCCGAACGCGACGCGCAAGTGGCTGTGCGGCTCGGTCGTCACCGGCCCCGGCCCTGTGATCGCCAAGGTGTTCGACCATGCCGAGGCCCGTGACCCCGCGCACGCCCGTCCCTGGGTCGTGCTCGTCGACGGGGCCCCGCCACCAGCTCGACCTGATCACCACCGAAGCCGCCCGGCGCCGCATCCGCGTCCACATCGTGATCGATTTCGTGCGCGTGCTGGAGAAGTTATGGGCTGCTGCGTGGAGTCTGCACCCGCCCGCAGCACCGGCCGCAGAGGACTGGGTCGCCGGGCATGCCCTGGCCCTGCTGGCCGGGCACACCGGCCAGGTCATCACCACGCTGACCACGCAAGCCGCCACAGCCGGCGCGCAGCACCGTGACGGCATCGAAGCGTGCATCCGCTATCTGTCCAACAACGCCAGGCATCTGCAGTATGACCAGGCGCTGGAGGCGGGATGGCCGATAGCGACCGGGGTGGTCGAGGGCGCGTGCCGTCATCTGATCGCCGACAGGTTCGACCTGGCCGGGGCGCGCTGGGCCTGGCCGGAGCCGAAGCGGTCCTCAAACTCCGCGCCCTGATCATCAACGGCGAACTCGACGAATACTGGACTTTATGCAGACGTCTGCATAAACGCCACTATGCCGACCTCGCGGCTATGCCGACATGAAAGATGAAGCATGTCCTGGCAAGGGGTGTATGCGCTGGCCGAGTCGGCATAATTCCACGCCTGTCGCGCTAAGTGCTCAGATTGAAACTATCGGTGATGCTCGTCTCGTCGGCGGATGCCGGGGAAAGCGGCGAGGGGAGATCACCGATGAGAGACCCTTCACGAGTGCGGGTCACCGGCCCTCTGGCGCCGCATGCGGATGGGTTCCGCGGCGAGCTGGCCGACCTGGGGTATACGCCGTCCTCGGCGGCCATGCAGCTGAACTTGATGGCGCATCTGAGCCGGTGGCTGGGGGAACGTGGCATGGACGGCGCCGCGTTGGATGCGTTGATCGTCGAGGATTTCATGGCCGTCCGCCGCGCAGCCGGGTATGTCAACCACCGCACCGGCGCTGCTCTGGCGCCGCTGCTGAATTATCTGCGGCGGCTGGGAATCGCTCCTGGACCGGTGACCAGGGCGGCCGTGACTCCGGCGGATGAGGTGCTGGCGCAGTTCCGGACGTATTTACTGGGTGAGCGCAGGGCAGGTGCGGGGACTGCCGCGCAGTATCTGTACTACGTCGGACCGTTCGTGACCGAGCACGTGGTCGGCGGCAGCGCAGATCTTCGGCGGCTGACCGCCGGGCAGGTGACCAGGTTCGCCCTGGACGGCTGCCGACAGGTGCCGGTCACCACGGCCAAACCGCTGCTGACCGCGCTGCGGGCGTTCCTGCGGTTTGCCCACGTCGAGGGACTCATCGACGAATTGTTGGTCGCGGCGGTCCCCTCGGTGGCTTCATGGACCCTGACGGGAGTGCCGCGCGGTGTGGAGGCCGACACGCTCGCCGCTGTACTGGCCTGCTGTGATCGCGCCACTCCGATCGGGCTGCGGGATACGGCGATTTTGATCGTCTTGTCCCGGCTCGGGCTGCGGAGTGCGGAGCTGGCGGCGCTGCGCCTGGAGGATGTGGACTGGCGGCGCGGGGAGATCCTGGTCCGCGGCAAAGGCGACCGGCACCAGCGGTTACCGCTGCCTACCGACGTGGGCCAAGTGATCGTGGATTACCTGCGCGACGGTCGGCCGGCCACCGACAGCCGCGCCGTGTTCGTCCGCAGCCGCGCCCCGTATCGGGCCTTGACCCCCAGTGGCCTGGGAGCGGTCGTGGCCAACGCCGCTGGCCGCGCCGGAGTCGGAAGGCTCTCCCCGCATCGGCTGCGGCATGCGCTGGCAGGCCGGACCCTGGCCGCCGGGGCAACCCTGGCCGAGGTGAGCCAGCTGCTGCGGCACCAGCGGCTCAAGACCACGGCGATCTACGCCAAGGTCGATATCGAGGCGCTGCGTGTGATCGCGCGGCCCTGGCCGGCGCAGCGGTCATGACGAGCATGACCGCGTCGCTGCCGCAGGCGCTGAAGGA
This sequence comes from Nonomuraea maheshkhaliensis, assembly GCF_039529435.1. Lineage (NCBI taxonomy): Bacteria > Bacillati > Actinomycetota > Actinomycetes > Streptosporangiales > Streptosporangiaceae > Nonomuraea > Nonomuraea maheshkhaliensis. The sequence goes on along the minus strand of NZ_BAAAMU010000011.1, from coordinate 127,330 downwards.
GTATCTGGCCATGCGCCGGGCGCTGGGCTACAAGCTTCAGCGGCCCGGTCAGCTGCTGGCCCAGTTCGTCGCCTACCTGGCCGAGCACGACACCGACGTGATCACCATCGATCATGCGCTGGCCTGGGCGACCCTGCCCGCGACGGCCTCCCCACGGTGGTGGGCGCTGCGGTTGTCGGCCGTGCGCTCATTCGCCGCGTACCTGCACGTGCTGAATCCGGCCCACCAGGTTGTGCCACCCGGTCTCCTCGGCCCCGCCAAGTCCCGGGCCACGCCCTACCTCTATACCGACGCCGAGATCGACAGCCTGATGGAGGCCGCGGCCAGGCTGCCCTCCCCGCTGAACGCGGCGACCTACCGGACGTTGCTGGGGCTACTGACCGTCACCGGGCTGCGCATCGGCGAAGCGATCGCGCTGGATGTGGCCGATCTCGACGCCGAGCACGACGTCTTGACCATCCGCAACACCAAGTTCGGCAAGGACCGGCTGGTCCCGCTGCATGCCAGCACCACCGGCGCGCTGCGCGCCTACCTCGACCAGAGCCGTCGATTGTGTCCGGGTGCACCCGCCGGGCCGTTGCTGATTTCCACCCGCGGCACCCGGCTGCGCCATGTGACCGTCAGCGCCACCTTCGGCCGCCTGGTCAAGGGTGCTGGCTTGAGCGCACGCTCGGCCTCCTGCCGTCCCCGTATTCATGATCTTCGACACAGCTTCGCGGTGCGCACCCTGTTGGAGTGGTATCGCCACGGCGCCGACGTGCCCGCCTTGCTGCCCCGGCTGTCGACCTACCTGGGACACATCGATCCCGGCAGCACCTACTGGTATCTGTCGGCGGCCCCCGAACTGCTCGCCCTGGCCGGCCAGCGCCTGGAGGCTCACCTGCAGAAAGGCTCATCGTGACTGACCTGGCATCGACGCTGCAGAGCTTTTTCACCGACCACCTGATCGGCAACCGGCAGGCCAGCCGGCACACCATCGCCGCCTACCGCGACGCGCTCAAACTGCTGCTGACCTTCGCCCACGCCCGCACCCGCACCCCACCCTCCCGGCTGACGCTCACCGATCTCGACGCGCCGTTGATCAGCGCGTTTCTGGCCCACCTAGAACATGATCGAGGCAACAGCGTCCGCACCCGCAACGCCCGCCTGTCGGCCATCCACGCGCTGTTCGGCTACGCCGCACCGCGCCATCCCGAACACGCCGCCATCATCGCCCGGGTGCTGGCCATCCCGCCCAAACGCTTCACCCAGACCCTGGTCACCTTCTTGTCCGACGCCGAAGTCGACGCGCTGCTGGCCGCTCCCGACCGATCCACCTGGACCGGCCGACGCGATCACGCGATGCTGGCCCTGGCTATCGAAACCGGGCTGCGCGTCTCCGAACTGGTTGCGCTGACGTGCGCCAACGCGCATCTTGGAGTCGGGGCCCACATCAGCTGCCTGGGCAAAGGCCGCAAACAGCGCATCACCCCGCTGACTACCGGCACCGTCACCCTGCTCAAGTCCTGGCTACGCGAACGCGCCGGGACGCCCACCGATCCGGTCTTTTCCACCCGACGCGGCAGGCCACTGAGCGTCGACGCCGTCCAGCGGCGCCTGGCCAAACACATCACCACCGCGACCTCTGCCTGCCCGACCCTGTCGGAAAAGACGATCTCTCCGCATACCCTGCGGCATACCGCGGCGATGCGCCTGCTGGCCGCGGGCGTCGACATCACCGTCATCGCGCTCTGGCTCGGCCACGAAAACATCGCCAGCACCCAGATCTACATCCACGCCGATCTGGCCCTGAAAGAACGTGCTCTGGCCTTCACCCGGCCCACCACCAGCCAGCCAGGACGCTACCGTCCACCCGACGCCGTCCTGGCTTTCCTGGAAGGCATGTGACCCCCGCGATTTTATGCCGACCTCGTACTCCAGGCCCTGCCCGCTCACCACGCCGATCGGCGTCCTGGTCAGCATAACCTGGAGGTCGGCATAGTGGCGCTTTCACCTCTCCCGGCAACACGAGCGCGTCCATCAGACCAGCTACCAGGACGGATACGCCCTCACGGCTTGATCGCTTCAGTCACTCAGGAGGAGCCGCAGCCTTCCCAACGGTGCAGCCGGCCCGATCCCGGCAGATCACCTCGACCCCAGGGTGCGACTCCAGCCAGGCCGCGAAAGAGTCCGCTGACCGATCCGGCAGCAAGTCGACCGCATGGCCGCCCTCCACGTGGACCAGCACCCGTTCCGTAGGTGTGGTCCTTGCGCCAGGCGAACTCATCGACTCCGAGCACCCGCGGGGTCACCACCTGCGGGTCAGGCAAGCTCCGCAGCAGCCGCAACAGCGTAGAGCGACCCACCGCACAGACCAAGCGCGCGGTATGACGGGTACCGGGACGACCGCCCAGAGCCAGCGCCACGGTCCGCAGCATCTCCAGCAGGCATGCCTGCCCGTCGGCCGTGTCTGCTGATCAGGCCGGGTACCTGCTCGGCGAAGGTCCGCTTGGCACAGGCGGTGTTGTCGCAGAAGAAGCGGCGCATCCGCACCTGGAGCAGCACCTCCCGCCCGGCCACCGGCAGATCCGCCAGACACCGCTCATAGCGGCTATGAACTCGCACCGACTTGCTGCCACAGGCCCGGACATTCGCTCGTGGGCTCCCTCGTCGCGGCCTTCACCCGTACGGTCGCTCCTCATTCGATACACCCGCTCGATGCGCACAGCGGCAAGATTCGGGAACACGACCGCCAGCAATTCCATGATCGACATAGAGCAGGGTCCCGGTGCCGCCACCGGCCCGCATCCGGCTCAACATGATCGTGATCTTGGAAGTACGGCCGATCTCGGAAAGCGGGCCATACCCACTTGTTTTACATGGCCACGGACACCGAACGGCCAATCCGAAGGAGTGGTGTGCTGGACGGCGAAGCTTCAAACACGGGCGGTTCCTGCGAACTTGGCCTGCGTGATCGCGGCCAAATGCAGACATTGTGCTGGGTCCCAACCTGCCACGATGGCCGCTGCGATAGGCGCTGGGCAGAGGGCGGAGGGGTGTGGGCAGCGGTGGCTGCGGTCGCAGATCCAGGTGACGTGCTTCGCCCACGACATTGCCGCGATATCACCCAGTCGCTCTCGCATAGGCCGGGCTCTTCGCTGGCCGGGAAGCAGGACCTGCATCGCGCACCGGAAGTCCAAATCAGTGACGGGTCCAGTCGACGATCCGAGAGCGATGGCGATGCTCAGCCGGCCAAGGTCGATGCCTGTGGCTATGCGCACGAGCTGCACATCGCTTGCCTCGCCAAAACCGGGGGATACCTCGACGATCACGGGGCCGTGGGTGGTGATCTCCATCGTGACTCGTGAAAGGCCGTTCCGCACGCCCAACGTCTCCAGGGCCGCGGCTGCGTGTTGCGCGATCGCGACGTCCGTACGAACATGGTCGGCTGCGTCAACCAGGTGGCCGACGAGACACCCGCAGGAGCTTCGCCGATGCAAGGTCCGCCGCGCGGCGATCACCTGAGTGTGACCATCGCGGGTCATGCACCACAGCATGACGGTTGCGGCGGGGTTGGCCGACTGGATGACTACGCTGCCTCCCTCGCCGGCGTCGATCATGGCAGCATTGATGGATGCGGTCAGGTGCGCAGGGTTTCGCACCAGCCGGGCCACGCCGAGGTGCCGCTCTGCGGGGGCCACGGAGAGCGGGTAGCTGAGCACGGCTGCGGCTTTGATGGCTTCGCTGAGAGTGTCAACCTGTAGTGTCACCGGCAGGGGAAGATCTACCTCCCGCAAGACGGAATGCGTCCTCCCCCGATCGTGCAGGGTGCGGGCAGCTTGCACTCCGAATCCGGGTAGACCCAGACGATCTGCGAGCTCCGCAGCCGAGACGATGCTCTGCTCGGACACACTGAGTACTCCCCGTACGGGAAGGGCGGCTGTGCGTGCTGACAAGCGCGTTTCGCGCGTCGAGTCGGGTGCCGAGTTCGGTGCATCGTCCAGCTGGTGTACGTCACCAAGGTTGACCAGCCGATGATCGGTCATGAGGGCATGCTCGGTCAAGTCCCGCCAGAACATCAAGCCAACCTCGCCGATGGAATCGAACGAAGCGATGGCCCCGCGGTAGGCGACGGGTGCCAGCCAGAGATGGGTGGGACGAGAGTCCGATCCCCAAGCCACGATGCCGTGGCCGTCCGCGCCAACGCCTGGCTGATACATGGGCAGACTCCGCGATGAGGCGACAAGGCGGTCAGTACATTGCCGAGCTGCGATCGAGGCTTCTCATCACCGCGCGATACAGGAGCATGGATGTACGAGCGCGGCCTGCGGACCTTATCTGGAACGGGTTCTCTGTCATCGGCTGATTAGCGCGGCCAGGGTCAGAGATTAGAGGGGTTGGCCTTTTGCGTCACCGATAAATCATCGAACAGCCTTACCTGTGATGACTTCGTTATCTTCAGGATGCTCGTCTTCCACACGAAACGCCTGCTCGCGACGCCCGAACCGTCTATCTTGTGCCACTTTCGGCCGTTTACAGGTTGTGAATAGATGCTCGTCGCATCTATCTGCAGTATTCATCACGACAAGGTCACAATCGGCTCTTCGCTGCAAATTCTCCATGGCCGGAGAAAGCCTTCATGACTACATTGACTAGCCGCATGACTTTGAGAATTGATGCCAGTTGTAAAGTGTGAGGAGCCACGTCAGTGCCGCAGGGGTCCCACCGGCAACACCTCACGCCACCCGCGCTGACACTGGGAAACCAAGCGTCAGCGGACACTTCCTCGCCGCACACAGACGCCACAGGCGGGAGGCACCGGCGCGCCCCGCGCACCGGCGGACGCCACGAACTGGGAACAGCCCTGCCCCTCGGCCGGCGCGCCATCGCCTTTCACGCCGACATGTGGCGTTGTGCCATTAAACCTGCAGGGCTGATCGTGACCGGGGCAATCGCCCTCATCCTTCTGATCAACCCCTTTGCGCCAGCGAGTCTCATGTCGACACAGACTCCGCAAGCCTCAGGCATCGACCTAGGCCCCTTGCCGTTCCAATCCTCACCTCCGTTGCCCACCGACTTGGCCCCACCCGCACTCCTCGCGGACGACACCGCGTCGACGCCAGGTTTCCGCACGTCATCCGCCAGCCCTTCGCTCGCGCGAGGTTCTCCCCGCCCGAGTCCGGCCCAGCCCCGGCGCACCCCTGGCAAGGTGGCGCCGAGCGCTGCTGCGAAACCGGTGTCCACGCTTGTCGAACCTGACCGACTTGTCGCTCACCCAGACACATCTCCGGCCAGCGGCCTGCCACGCCCGGCGTCACCGCAGGCACACCTGACCCCGTCGATCCTTGAGCTTGGCTCAGCGCGGACGGCCACGATAGACATCACGTTCACACCTGGAACGGGGACCTGGTGGGTGAACTCCTCCGGCACGTCCGTGTCCCTCACGTCTGACGGCTTGCTCACGGTAGACGCTCCCGCGTCCGAGCCCGGGTGTGATGTGCAGCCCCGCACTATCACCGAAACCGTCACCATCACGTGGCGCGCCACCCACACCGGGGACGGGGTGTACTCCGCCGGCCGTACCGAGACCTCCGGAACCCTTCATCTGATCGTCACCTGGACGATCGCTCAAGACCGCAGCGAGTCGGTCACGGACAGACAAGGGGACCAGTGCTGGACCGGCTGCAGCACCATCTCGTGATGACGATCGCCGGCATCACCGTCACCTGCGCTCTGCGAAACGGTCCCTGCCCAGCGAGCTAGGGCCCAGGCGCATGCATCTCCACGCCGTATCAGGGAGAAACACACGATGAAACGCATCCACTTCCGCCGACGCGGCTGGATCACCATCGCGGTGATCCTCGCCGCAGCGGTCACCGGCTCAGCCGGGCTGGCCATCGCCAACCCCACCGACGACTCCGGCAACGCGGCTGCTTGCGCGCAATGGGACGACGTCGGCACCCAGGGCTACCAGGAATGCCTGGACAACCTCGCCGGCACATCAGGCGCAGCCGGTTTCGTGGCCGGCGGCCAGGCCAGCACGTCACCCTCCATCTCCGCGACATCCCTCAACGCGGGCGGTAACCCGCCCTTCTACTTCTGCCGGGACAAGGGCAGATCGGCAACCGCCACGACCAAGCCAACCAAGGAGTGCAAGGACACCCTGGTCTGCCTGTGGCAACCTGACGACGGGAAATACCACTGCGTCGATGGCAAGGGCACTTCGGTGAGCCCACCCGGGCGGATCTGCACGACAAACCCGCACTTCGCCTGTGCCGACGACGTCGTCATCGCCTCGCTGCCCGCCGAGGCACCATCCCCCACCGACTCCCCTACTGCTGCCTCACCCGGCGATGGCACGCCGGAGCAGCGCACACCTGCCTCCTCCGCGTCCGCCAGCTCACCCTCCTCCACACCGACGAGCGCAACCCCTACCAACTCGCCGACTCCAACGATCGCCGCGGACGATCCGGTCAGCCAGGCCGTAGCCGCCGCCCAGGAGAACAAGCTCAGGATCTGGCTGGAAAGCGACCTGATCGGCGCGTGGAAGGCGGGACCCGGGAGCTTGAAGACCGCGGCCGAACAACTTGCGCTCTACGCTCGTCAACCGGGCGTGGTCGGCGTGAAGTTCGCCTACGACTTAGGTTTGCGCGGATTCTCCGACGCCGACCAGATCAACCAGTTCGTCACCGAGACCTCCCAGGCACTGCGCGCCGCACTCCCTGCAGGCCGTCGTATCGCGGTGGACATCGTCGTTCCCGAACTCGGATGCGGCGCACATCAAGCGTGTGTGACGGCCATGCGCAAGGCCTACCCACAGGCGTCGCTGACAGCCGTTGAGCGCTACGTTCTGAGCGGCGACATCGACGCCGTCAACGTTTCCGCCGTGTTCGGCAACCAATACGAGTCCTTCAAGATCCAGCCTGCAGCGGTGATCAACAACGTCTGGCTTCGACTTCGGCAGCTGAGCTGGGAGACCCGTATGCCCGGTCTCGATGTCGGCTCGCGGGAGATCGGTCTGGCTCATTCCGGAGATACCCGTCCTCGCCCGGTCTCGTGCCCCACTGCGGATCCGAAGGCCGATGAATGTGACGCGAAGGCTGCCGCGCAGCTGGTACGCGAGCGCGTCGACGTGCCTCTGCGCCGGGGCGCCAAGTGGGTGGTGCTGTGGACATGGGAGCAGACCTTCGACAACCAAACCTGGAGGCTGGCCGACAGACGCCAGGACACCAACGGGGGACACACGAACGAGGTCTGGAAGGCGCTGCGCAGCCGAAGCCTGCGGGTGAACATCACCTACAACCCGAGCGAGCCTGGAGCGGCAGTCGCCGAGGACGTGAGAACAATCGCTGAGGTAGCCTCGGCAGTCTTCCTCTTCGTGCCGACCTCTGCATCTGCTCACAACGAGAGCCTGCCTTCCAGCTCAGCAACCCCTACACGTTGAGTACCGGCGACGCCTGCCAGATCCGCACGCCTCGCCTCACTCAACGTTGGAGCCGACGGGACGGCATGGTCCGATACAGCCTGGTGATGTGGTTTCTTCCATACCGGGCGGGCAGCCCAGTCACCAGGGGTGCGCGCCGCCCGCCCGGCACAACCGTCGAGAAAAACCATGCCTGTTGTTAGCGGTCATATGGAAACCCTGGTGGGCGGACACGTCATTCCTTGGTAGATGGCCATGTGACTCCTGCTGGGCGGCCACGAGATCTCCAGGTAGACGGACAACTCCACAGGGCTGAGATGTGGGGGCCACAGCCAGGCATAGCGAACGATGGCGAGGCCCCTCGGGCTCCACCAGGCGACGCTGAGCTCGGTGTGCGATGCCGTGAGGCCCGACGAAGGAGGGTCTTGCGGCTCCGATCGCCCCAGCCCGTAGGGAGGGCGCCGAAGTTGGCGATCGTGACGGTCTCAGCCCCGAGCCTTCCGAAGGTCACTACGTGCACGGACAAATGGCCGTCCAACAGGACGCGTAGTGTCCGCCCACCTGGAGGTCGAGTGGCCATGAATCTGGATCGTCGTGGCCATCTACCTGGAGAAACTCGTGTCCGTTCACACCTGTCAGAGGGCGGAAGACATGCCAGCGTGCCAGTCGCGGCCCGGCAAGGAGGTGCGCGTACCACCCGACCGGCACGCTGTCACCCACCCAGCGCCGAGAATAGCTCCATTTGCTTCATCGGCACCGGGCGCGTTCGGTCCGGCCGGCCGGGGATCGTCGCCGGCCACGCCAGGCCTTCCCTCAGCGGTCGTGGCAGCAACCGTTCCGGCCCGTCAGCGGACTCTGCGCCGTCGTACGCACGCTCCTGGCTATCATCGGCTGGCTTCGTCGGCCATGGCGCGTCCTGCCCGTATGTCGCGTCGACCGGGTGCGTACGGCGGCCGGCCGACGGCTGCTCCCACGAGTCGATGAGCTCATGCCAGAGCCGGCGGTGCTCCCGGTGCAGCCGTCGCCGATCGGCCAGCGCGGTGTCCGCGCCGAGCTCTGCGGCCACTTCCGCCAGGGGCCGGCCGCCGCGCACCCAGCCGCCTCGCTCGCGTACGGCCAGTCCAAAGCTGGCCAGGACCTGCAGCGCCTCGATGGTCGCCGAGCGCGACAGTTGCGCGGCTCGGGCCACCTCACTCGAGCCTGTCTCCCATGACGACAACGCTTCGAACGCCAGTGCCGCCACCGGACCGAGTTCGTGGAAGGCCGGATGAAGGATGTCGATGTGGCCGCCCCGCCAGCGAATCCACCGGGCCTGCGCGCGATAGGCGGTGGGCACGACAAGCCGGTAGCGGTCGGCTTCCTTGCCGCGGCCCGCTTCGTCCAGCACGATCAGCGGGTCGTCCTCCTCGCGTAGCGCCCGCAGGTGCCGGGCGATCGTGGTGTAGTCCAGGCCGACGAGCTCGGACAGTGATCGCACGCCGAACGCCGGCGTCGCCGAACCGCTCATGCGGGCGGCGACGATCATGCCGCGCAGCAGGAGTCGGATCGCGGGTGCCGCCCGGCCCCACCGGGCGACGCGCTCGGGGTCACGTTCGGCCACCCAGACGCACGTGCGCCACCGGAGGATCATCTGCCAGCAGCCCAGCACCCGCTCATCGACTTCGTCAGGGTTCGGCGTGGCCAGTCCCCACACGTTCAGATTGTGCTGCCCAGCGACGGTAACGAACGAATCTACTTTGTACAGGAGCCCCCTTTGGTCCATCCCCATGGAGCGTCCCGCGTTGCTTTTCGGCGATGCCGGCCGGCCGGGGGAGGGGAGGGGGGTGGTGGAGGGGTTACTCGGGCTTGTGTTGCAGTTGCGGACATGGCGGTGAAAGGCGGTGTCGACGACGGCTCGCCACCAGTCCCACCGCAGGCGGCGAGCACGGTGCGACACGCGCTTGGACGCCAGCAGCCGCTCCACGCCGCCCCACTCGCCAGCGCGCATCCGGGCGAGTACCTCGCGGTGGCGAAGCCCAGCCGCGGCCATGCTGTTCAGCAGTCCCAGGCGGGCCTCAGAGGCTGAAGGGCTGCTTCGCTCTTGCCAGTCTCCGCGCCGGGCCAGCGTCTCCATGGCAGAGGGCAGAGGACGGGGACCGCCGCGGCGTGGCAGCCACGGGTGGCCGTCGTCATCGAGCGGCACGTCGACAACCTGGTCGCACCGAGGGCAGGTGCGACCAGCAGCGCCGGGCATGCTCGCCGTCGGGGGGGAGCCGCTCCCAGTGGGGTGGCCGGCGTGGGCACTGTCGATCGTGGCAAGTTCGGCGCTGAGCTCCTGATGCAGGCGTGCCCACACGCTGGGCCCGCAGGGACGCCGCAGGATCCGCTCGGCCTCATCGACCGGGATGGTCAGCAGCATGTAGCCGGTGATCTGCGCGGCCATGGTCTTGTGCAGTGCCCCCGGCGGCCGGATCTGCCCTGACCGGCACATGGGCCTGATGTCCAACGTGGTGAAGCGGATCGCGAGCGCCCGTGTCAGCCTGGCCAATTCGCGGCGCGGTAGCAGCCGCTGCCAGCGCACCCACACGTGACGGCCGCCGCTGGGGGAGCGGACGGTGACAGCCTGGCCCCCGCACCGCTCGACGAGCTCGACAATGGCGGCTGCTTCCCGCGCCACCAGCGCAATTGCGTCCTGGTAGGACAAGCCTTGGGTGAGGGCCGCGGACACGTCGAGGTCAGCCGCGAGCACGCGACCCTCACCGTCGTCGGTGTACAGCGCCACTGTGGAGGGCTGAGGCGGCAGTTGGGGCCGATGCACGGCCAGCGGACGTGAATGCTTACCATCGGGGAAAGACTTCCCGCCGTCCGGAGACAGCCGAACCCGTAGACCTTGAGCGACCAACGGCACGACACGCGCATACGTTTCGACCGCAAGGGCACGGTCCGACACTGCCTCGACCAGGGCATTGTGCCCGTCATGAGGAGTACGGGTCACCTGGCCGGGTATGAAGTTGTCCGAACTGGTGCAGCCGGAATCGCCCAAATACGACACGCCGATCGCGGGCACAACTGGCGACACCAGGGGGCCATCGTCTATCGTGGCTCCTAGCTTCGACACCGGCACGACGAAGGCGCCAGGGTCATAAGACCAGTGGAACGAGCAAAGGCTCGTGAAACGGGATCTCAGGACCGACAACGCTCAGCCGGGCCGGAGTGTCATTCGGGTCCTAGAGCCTCAACCGCCAAGTAGGTGCTCTAGGGCCCGCATCATTTTGCGGGTCTTTCCGCGCTGCCCTTACACGAGGGCGCTCCTTCCGCTCTTCATCGACTGACGACTCACGCTGCGACCGCGTCAGCCGTATCCTGCGATGGGCTGTGATCGATCGTGAACGGCAGTGTCTCCTGCACCGAGTCAGGAGACACTGCCTTCAGATCGAGCTTCCCCACTTCCGCACCCTGGACCAAGATCTCCAGATAGCGCCAGATCGGCACCCGGCGGGCCTTGGCACCTTTCTTCGCCGCCGCTGCCACCTTCGGCCGGACGCGCCCTGACAGCATGACCTCATTGCCGGAGGGAACGCGGGCGCGGCGCGGCACTGGACCAGCTGGCTTTCGCCGGGTTAGCGGATCAGCTTCCACGAGCCGCTCGAGGTAGAGCGCGATGGATACGCGGTCCCGTGCAGCGCCGTCCGAAGCGAGTTGATGGATCGCTGGGTCGACGCGACCACCGAGCGATGCATAGACGCCGCCCGAGTCGGGGCGGCGTGTGCGTCCAGCGATAGCAGCCATGCCGAGCATCATTACGCATCGATGTTTGCATACGCCACATCCGAAGCGGCGTGTTGCAAATTGTTGCCGAGAGTTGATCTTCGGCAACTACGCCGGGTCCGTCATACGGCCGACGCGGGCGGTCAGATGGTCGTACTGCTGCACGCCGCATCGAGGGTTGGCTGAGCAGGGCCCCTGCTCGTGGGCGAGTTGTTCCGCTCGGGTGGCCAACACTCATCGTCGCGGCGAGCTCGGGGCCTGAGCTTTGAACGCCACCATACGAGCGCTCCACACCGATGGCATCGAGCCTGAATCCTTCGCCTTCAGAGGCGTCAGCACCTGATCGGCCAGCCGCACCGTACCTCGATCGCCGTCGTGATGTTGACGGCTTGTCGGCCTGCCGACTCTCATCGGTCGTCGGAAGCCGATCAACGGAACTCATTCCCGGGTTATGCCGTCGTGTGCCCGGCAGCGATGCCGCAGCGAGGGATTTCACAACGACCGCCGCCAGCGGCCGCCGGGTCCCTGCCGCCGCAGGACGTGCCACAAGGTGTTGCGACACGAGCGTTGGGCTCTTGCGGACGGGGTGGGTCTCGGCGCCTTTCCTGGGGATATCGCACGCCGCCTTCATTTCCTGGAAGGCCAAGCCGCGCTGCGCGCGGTCGCCCTGGCGGGCGAGCCTTCCTGAAACGACGGGTGCGTGCGATCGCTGATCCCCAGGCACCGGGACCACCCCGGGGTGCGGTCGAGAAGGGGGCTGCGCGTGGTCATCATGTGTGAGTCGGGAGTGAGCGAAGCGCAAGATGTGGTGGTACCCGTCATTGGCATCGATCGTCGGGCGCGGGTAACCCGGGCCATCGCGATCGGTGCGTCGTTTGCGGCGCTTGAGAGCGGAGCGATGCTTGCCGAGCCCGGTCTCGGGATGCGCCCGACCCTGCTATGTGGGGGGCGGTGCCCCAACGGTCTCCCAGACGGAGCAGGCGCGGCATGGGTAGCCCATCACGAGGTGGGCGGACTGAATGGGGCCAGCTGTGGCTGATCCTATTCTCGCCTTGCCCGTCCTGGTTGATCTCCGTGAGGCACATGGACTCACGGAGAGTCAGATTGCCTCGCGAATGGGAGTCCGGCGCAGCAACCTCGCAGTACTGGAACGCAGACTGCGTGCCCACAGCGCCTGCCACGCCAAGACCGTCTATAGCTATGCCGAAGCGATCGGCCACCCCCTCCGGCCCACCCTGCACGAGTTGGTTCGGCATCGAGAAGGCAGCGGGCAATCGCCTCACGACGTCGCGGCCGCGATGGGCGTCAGCGCACGCAGGGTACGTGAACTGGAAGCCGATCTGACAAGTCGCGGGGGCGCTTCCATCCAGACGGTCTTCACCTACAGCGTGATCACCGGTCAGCCGCTGACTCTTACCGGAGATCCGACCGGCACACCGCGGCCAGACCTCGCGCCCTTCTCAGGACAGCCTCAGCAGGAGAGCGCCGGAACACGGCGGGGTTCCACTTCCGCCGCGTGGAAAGCGCCCACGTTCGATCTAACGATTCTGTTGGCGCTCCGTGCAGCGCGTGCGCTCACAGAAGATCAGATAGCGGCCCGGATGGGGATGGTCCGTAGCAATCTCAGACGGCTGGAGCAGATGCTGAGCTCCGGCGCACCGAAACTCCACGCTAAGACCGTCTTCGACTACGCCGACGCGATCGGCTATCCGTTCCGGCCCACCTTCCGCGAACTGGTGCAGTACCGGGAAGGCAGCGGGCAATCACGTCATGACGTCTCAGCCCTGATGGGAGTCGACACTGAGTACGTGTACCGGCTTGAACGGATGCTGAAGTCAGGCGGTGGCGGGCTCTTTCGCACGGTTTTCGCCTACAGCGTCGTCATCGGCCAGCCGCTGGCACCCACGGAAGATCCTCATTTCACACCGCCACCGGGCCACCCGGCATCACGCCGGCGGTCAGAGAAGGCGCGCACCTCTCAGCAGGAACTCGCCGATGAACGAGAGCGCCTCGCTGCAGAGGCGATCCGCTTGCATGCCGCCGGCGCGCACATCAGGGACATTGCGAAGCATCTTCAGGTAGACCGTACGACCGCCGAGCGATATCTGAACCCGCAGCGGACCAAACGGCTGTCTGCCCAGGCGCGGCATCGTGATGAGGAACGGCAGGGCCTGGCCGCACGCGCGCACCAACTACGGGCCGACGGCAAGGAGTACGGCGAAATCGCCGAGCTGCTGCACATCTCCGAGATGAGTGTGTACCGGTATATGAGCGAATACCCGGCCGATACCGACGGCTGAGCCCACCGGTCCAGCGCTGAGGGTGCAGCCGATGCACAGCAATCGGAGAAGACCGCGACAGCTCATCAAGCTGCCGCGGTCTTCTTTCCTGTTCCTCAGTGCTTCCTCTTTGCCCACGCTCCGGCTTGGGCCCGGCGCTTTGCCATGGCTGTGACGGACGAGCCGGCGCCGTCGTCTCACCGCACGCCGACCAGCCGATCTTCATGGGGCTGTTCCCCGATCAGATTCCCGAGGCCATCCGGCCAGTTTCGCTGTGATCAGCACTCCGGGCGCCTACGCTGGAGAACGTCCCCCAAGGGGGCGCTGGTAGGTGTGATTGCGCACTCCGTGGCCCTGGACCACAAGGATGCATCTCACGCCCCAGCCCTCGGCGGCGACGCAGCGTCCATTGCACATTTCAGAATCATTGCGGTCGGCTCCAATGCGCTCGGCAATCCACCCGCCCCTGTCTTCAGCTGGTGCGCGCGTTCGACTCGCCATCTCTGCTCGCCGCATGGCGCCTGCGGCCCGGGCGACAACATCACCTCGGTCACCGCGTGGCTGAGTCGGCTGCCTTGACATAGGCCAGCGTGCGCGCCCCGCCGCTGCCGAGGATGCAATCACGCAGCCTCCCCGCTCCGGAAGGCCAAGCCGCGCTGCGCGCGGTCGCCCAAGGGCGAGCCTTCCTGCGCTCCAAGGCTGCGTGATGAGTCACATCTCGACGTCGGAGCCCCATCTCCTTCCAGAGAGGTTGGAGCACGACGTTGATCGCCAGCACATCGTGTGCCGAAACTGTCACCGCGTGCGCCTGGCGCGTCCGATGATCCGACACCGGAGCGCTGGCGGTATGCCTGCGGCTGGTGGCCACCGATTCGCTGCTCAGGGTCCACGCCTACGACAGCTCCGCATATGGCCTCCCCGAAGGGTCGGGAAAGGAGTCGTCGAAGAGAGGGGTGCGCCTGTCAAGCCCTCTCTATGGGGCTGGCAGGTGTCGCATGGCTGCCAAGGCCTGTTCCGGTGTAGGTGCCTCGCCGGCGGCTGTCACGCGACCGGCCTCGTCGCTGGCCACTGCCTTGACAAGGCCCTGAGACGTCCGCGTCAAGGTGACTGAGTGTCCCTCCTTGAGCAGTTCAGCCGCGCTCAACGCAGGCAAGGCGACCTGAGCCCCGTCCGGCGTGCGGATGATGACCTTCTCGGCGGCAAGCATGTCCAGGACTCGTCGGCTTGTTCCGCGGCTGATGTCGTACTCCCCGGCGAGCTGGCGTTCGCTGAGGAACCAGCTGCCGGCGGGGAATTCTCCGGCGCGGATCCGTTGCGCTAGCTGCCGGGCGATCCCCTGCGCCTTAGCGGGCGGCTTGGCCATGCGCGAGGTCCATTCGACTCCAGGTGAGTGGGGGGCGTCATGCCATGTAGCTGCACCACTTTAGACCGCTCGGGCACTCGATGGCCGCCTGCGAGTGGCACGCGTCGATCTTGATGGTTCTATTAAGGTACTTTTTAGGTCTATTTTAGGTATCCTCATACGGAATGGCAGCCCGCCCTCTGCCCGTCCAGACCCGTGCCCTAGCACGACACCCCGCTTGGAGAAACGACGCATGAGCACGCGCAGCAGCGATGACCTCGAACACCTGACCCGCCGAGGAGAGATCGCCGCGCCGAACAGGACCGACCTCGCGGCCGCCCGTCGCGGGCTCACCGGTCCGTCAGGAGCCGCGCCTCAAACGCCGCGGATGCGATCAGGCGACTCCGCTGAGTGGCCCGCCGTGCCACGCGAGTCTGCGGCGCGAGGCTGAGGTCCGCAATGCCGCAGTTCGACAGCAAGGCCGCTCGTACCCTCGCCGAAGGCATGCGAGACAAGTCCAGCGCCGAGGCCGAGCGGATTCGCGCTGAGAGCGAACTTGAGCGACGAACTCGCGAGGCTGAACTTCAAGACGCAAGCGCCGCGCGGCGAGACCAGCAGAAGATCGATCGCAAGCGGGCGAAGCTCGCGTTCAAGGGTGAAAAGCGGAAGGCCGCCTCACGGCAGGCGACCGAACGGTGGGCCAAGGTCCGCAGAGCCGCATCCACGGTCACCGCAGGAATCGTGGGCCGCCTGCCGTGGCTGATCGGCGGCATCGCGATGGGCGCGCCGATCCTGATCGCCTGGCGGGGCCAGATCGAGTTCGGCGCGGCGGTCCTCGGACTGGGCGCTTTGTCCTTCCTGCTCCCCACGGCGCTGGAAGGCGCCGCCCTCTATCTGTCCTACCTCACCCACCGGGCGATCCAGCGCCGGTTGCCATCCTTGCGCTACCGCATCTGGACCTGGGTCTTCACCGCGGCGGCGGCCGGGATGAACTTCTGGCACGGCGCAGAGGTGTCACCGGCCAAGGGTGTCACCCTTGCAGCGTGCAGCGTGCTAGGGGTGCTGCAGTTGGAATTGACCGCCGCTCTGAACTCCCAGATGGTGAGCCAGCGCAGCTTCGCGGAGATCCGCACAGAACTGTGGCGCTGGCTCCGGTATGGGGTCCTGCAGTGGCAGGCCCGTTCCATCCGCGCTGCCCTCGGCCCGGCCTGCACCCCTGACCAGGCATGGTATCTGGCCTGGCACGATCGGTACGGCATGGGTCCCACCAGCACGAAAGCCGAGCGCCGACTCGGCCGGGCCATCCTCAGCGCACGCAAAAAGGCCGACCGCAAGATGGCCAAGGCCGGCGAACTGGTCATCGGCCCCGATGGGCGGATCCTGCGCCCCAAGCAGCTTGCCCCAGAACGAGTCCGCACAGCCGACGTGTACGACTTCGTCGGCCAGAACGAAATGACCAGAATCGAGGACTACCTCAGGCAGAGGTTCCCGATGATCGCTTTGTCGCATCGCGCCGACGCATCGAGGCCGGCAGAGCGGGGGAGAGGACCACGTGCCGCAGCGAACGGCTCGATGCACCTGCCCAGCGAGCAGGCGAATGGCCAGCGTGTGCCCGATGCATTGAACGCTGCCCTCCTCGATGCATCGAAGCAACCACATCTCGACGCGTCGAAGACGCCACGCCAAGAATCGAGGCAGCCAGGGTTCGATGCACCGAGGGAATCAGGACGCAAGGCATCGAAGTCCCGTCGAGCGACGAAACTCGACGCAACCAAGCCGCGCGGCTCAACGCGTCGAATCCTTCCCTCCTCGACGCATCGAGCGAACAAGCGGCGGAGCGTCGAAGACTTGCGCATCGAGTTCGGTGAGGCACTGGCCGCCGGTCGGCTCGACGCGAACGACCTGTCGGCCGAGAAGATTCGCAAGGCCCTGTCCTGCGAGTGGCCGCGCGGCAAGACGTTGCTCGAGGAGTTCGAGGCCAACCCCGCCCGGTTCCGCGTGCCGGCGCCACGAAGTCACCAGGAATGAACAACACGGCGCGTAACCGCCTCTGCAGTCAGATGGTGCGCCGACCGGCCTGATCCGCGCCGCATCTGGAGGACCCAACGCGCGCGCGGGCGCGCGCGGGCGCGCGAGAAAGCATACACCTCCGATTGCCACGATCTGTAACCAGGAGAACTGACCTCATGCCTTCGAACAGGACGCCAAGAAGTCCTCGTAAGCGGAGGAAGCCCAGACCTCAACGCATCCGCGATCGCTCCAGGGCGGCGATGGACAGCGCCGCCACGGAAGAGGAACAACTCGCGGTAGCCGTGGACTACCTCAAACAGGTCCTCAAGAACATCGGCTCGCCAACGAAGTACCAGCACTACGCCCGAGAACTGTTCACGGCCGGAAGCGAAGAGGCCGGGCTGCCGGAAGAGACCTGGCCCGAACAGGCGGGCCGGTGACCGTCCCCGTGCGCCGCATTCGAACCACGCGCCAGGCCGGCGAGGAAGACCACCTCGACAATGTCGTGCCCCTTCCCGGACACAGTCACGAGGCAGCATCAGAACGATCCCCGGCGTTAGTCCCTGCCGAGCAGGAGACGCCCGGGCGGTTGGAACGAGTGATCGACGCGCTCTCGCGTGCCCGCGAGCGGCTCACCCGGCTCGTCGTCGGAGACAGCGTTCTGGCCGAGCAACTGCCATCCATGGCCGAGTTGTGGCGACAAGCACGAGCCGGTGACAGCCGCGACCACGTGGCGGGCCGGGTGTGGTTCAGAACCTGGGCGTTCACCGTCGTGCTGCCCGTCCACTCGCTGGGTCAATTCACCCTGTGGTTCCTGCGCTATCCGGAGCGCGCGATCACCGCGCTGCTCGTGGAGCGCTTCCTTGTCCTGGTCAATCCGCAATTCCGCGCGGTGGCCTCCACCCTCGTCGACGCGCTCGCCGCCGTCGCGACCTGGCTCCTGACCTGAAAGGCAGGTCCCGTCATGGTGTTCAACCTGCTCAAGGCAGCGCTCGCGCTGGGCCTCACCCTGGTGTGTTTGGCGATCGCGCTGCCGGCTCAAAAGCGCGGCAAGGCTTCCCGCTTCGTCGGGGTGGCCATGTTGACCGGCGGGCTGGGTCCAGTCCCTGTCTGCTGGGTGGCAGCCAACGAGATCACCTCCCAGGACTGGAAGACCGGGATCGGCGTCTTCACCCTGGCTGCTCTGCTCGCCGCTGTCGGCGCCATCGGCTGGGACTGGAAGGACGGCCAGCTCGACCGCATGGGGCAATGGCTGATGCTAGCCCTGCCGTCGCTGGCCCTGCTCGTCATCCTGACCATTGATCACGCGGCGCCCTGGCTCTTCGATCGCGCCGCAAGCGCGGTGAACCTCATCACCTCCGGAGCCGGCCAATGATGGGAACGCTGCTCCTGGCGATGGCAATCGCCGCCGGAGTGACCGGATTGCTATATCGCAGACAGCAGCCCCACGTACGCCAGGCGATACGGCTGGGCTGTCGGGCTGGGGGAGCACAACTCACTGCGGATACACGCGGCGGATTTCGGCGCATGCGCAGCTACTACCGCGCGCGGCAAGAAGATCTTCGTAAGCGCGACGACTTTGGTGCGCGCCTGGAATCGGCGCTGCTTGGCGGCGCTGCTGCCTTCTTCACGACGGTGCTCAGCGTGCCGTTCGCCATAGGGCTCACCGGGTGGGCTCTCGTGCGCGGCGTCCGAACCGGCTGGCGGACATATCGGACCGAGCGCGAACGAGCACAGCCCGTGGACGCCGTCGAAACGGCGGCGGAGCCGGCCGACGTGACTCCACCCCACGACACCCCATCAGACGACGCGATATCCACTGCTCCATCCGCCCCCGCCTCAGCCGTCCCTCCAGAGCTCAGACCTGCTGCACCCACCGAGTCCACCCGAACCGAAAGGGATGTACCCATGTCCACCGAACAGCCGCTCGTCACCGGTGAGGCTCACGCCCTGCGACCTGCACAGCGCCAGTTCGAGCGACTTGCGAGTGAGCTGTCGGACCTGCTGACCAGCCTCGACAACATGCAGGCCGGGCTGCTGAGGCTGCTGGCCGAAGGCACCGACGTCGTCACCCAGCTGCCGCTCCTGAAGGAGAGCATCGGTCAGGCCAAGAGGCGTTCCGAGGAGATCGCTGAAGCCATCGGCAAGAAGATCGGCGACTGACCGAGCCGGTTGAAGCCCGCGCAGGAAGGAGGACCAATGACGGAACAGAGCGACGACGGCCTTGACCTTGTTCCACCCTCCGACGTTGAACAACCATTCGAGCGCTCGCCCTTCAAGCCACCCATCAGAAGGTTCTACGACAGCCGCAAGCAAGCCCTTGCCAACCTGGTCCCGCTGATGCTCCTCGGCGGAGCCCACGGCACCGGGTGGCTGTTCCACACGACTCAGCCCGGGATCGTGTGGGGCTTCTGCTGGGCTGTTGCGCTGGTCATGCTCCCGGTCATCCTCGTCATGCGCACCGACGGACGCGTGTGGTGGGGGAGCGCTGCAGCAGTTCTCGCATGGCTGCTCACCGCGGCGGCGATGGGGTTGTCCGACGTGCAAGCGTTCATGCTCTGGACAGCCGGTCTCGTGAGGTCGGTGCCCTACTGGAGAGCTCACCAACGCCGATATACACCGCAGCCTCCCGGCGAGCCCGAGCCGGAACCAGAAGAGGACGAGGACGACGGGCTCGAGCCCGAACAGCGCACCTGGGAGCAAGACGTAGTGCCGAACAATCCGGCCTACGCCAGCACACGACTGGATATACCCGAGCACCTGCCGGGCGGCTTCACCGCGCTCATCATCGGCAAGAAGGGCAAGACTGACTTCGAGAAGATGCTCGCGGGCAAACGCACCATTTCCTCGGCCTATGGGACCACCGTCCGCCTGGTCGGCGTGGAGGAGGTGTCACCGCCCAATGACTCCCGCGCACGCTTAACGATCATTGACCGGGACGACCTGCTCGCCCACACCCGCTTCCTGGAAGACGACGAAGCCGCCATTGATCCTGTGACCGGCATCGCCCGCGTGGCGTACTTCTATGACAGCAAGCCGGCACACGCCCAGTTCTACACTCCCACCGGCGGCATGCAGATGGGCCTAATCTTCGGCCGGACCGAGTGCGGCAAAACCCGGTATGCCGAGACGAAATTCCTGCTCGCGCACCAGTGCGACACGCTTGTCACCGCCGTCCTGGACGCCCAGGACGGGCAGTCCATGCCGGAGTGCCTGCAAGTGGCCCAGATCCGCGCAGTGGGGGTCGAGGGCGTATTCCAGTGCCTGGGCAAACTGCTGTATGCCTCCCGCCGCCGCTCACAGTTCCTCGGCCGGGCCAAATGGATCGACGAAAGGGGACGAGAGCGGACAGGCAAGCAGTTCCTGCTGCCCGGCAGCGAACTGATCCACCCCCGCACCGGCGACGTCTTCCGGATGCCAGGCGTCTGGAGCCTGTTCGATGAACTGCCGCTCCTGCTGAAAGACCCCGAATTCGGCAAGGAAGCCGTCCGAATGCTCGCAGCCGGCGTGGCCACGATGCGCAAGACGGGCTTCGGCGTCGAGGGCGTCGCGCAGAACGTGGGCTTGGACTATCTCGTCGACCAGGGGCTGCGGTCGAACCTCGCCGGCAACGTCGCCGGCTTCCGCACCCGCAGCAACGATGACCACGGGATGGTGGGCCTCCCGGCCGACCCCTCCAAACTTGAAGAATTCTTCGTCTCGACCGGAAAATCGACAGCCGGGCTCTGCTACCTCAACGGTCCGGACGCGCGACCTCGTGCCAAGGCCCGCGGGCTTCTTGCGCGCGATGTGTACGGGCTCACCCAGCAACCGCCGGCCGGCGAGCTCGACGAGCTGACCACAGGATTCCTGGATGACTACGACCGCATGATGAAACGCGGCAGGACCGGTGTGGAAGCGCTGGCCCAGGGCGAGCCCGGCCACTCCCCGCCGCCCACCCAGGGCGACGTCGAGGCCGCCATCGAGGAAACTCTCCACGACGGCGCGCTGCCCGTCGACCAGCTCATTGCCCGGATCGGCGGCCGCATCGCCGACTGCACCTATGGCCAGATAGAAACCGCACTGCGCGCCCTTGAACGAGCCGAACGGATCTCCCGTCGCGGCGATCTTTGCCAGCGCGTCGATGACCGGACGTGACGCTCGCCGCCCCGTTGCAAAAGCAGCGCAGGGATGACTTCAAGGGGGCGGTTGAGCGGTCGTGGTCAGAAGAAAGAAGCCCATTAATGACAAGAGCCAAGGTGCCCTACTACCTGCAAAAGCATCAGGACCTCGTAAGCCGGGCCCTGACCGCTGTGGAGAAGGGCGATCACGAGAGGGCCGTCGCCCTGGTCGCTGTTGCGGGAGAAATGCGCGCCATGGCGGAACTGGCCTTCCGCGTCCAGCAAGCCATCAGCCCCGCGCAGATCGGCTCGACCCGGGCCACCGAGTACTGGAAGATCTTCGCCGACATCAAATAGTCATACGGCACCCCCGGACTGCGGCCTACGGCACCGACTGCACTCAGCGATGACCTTCATCGCGAACGCCCCCTTCACCTCGGAAAACGACACCACCGTCCGCGATCATGTCCGCCGCATACAGCGTGCAACGCACCTGTTCCCGAGCGCTCGGCCAAGAACAGAGCCCTCACCGCCCGGTCCATCGCCCGCGCCTCTCCGTAACCTCCTCTTCATCACGTAGAAAGACCATCCCATGACTGTTTCCGGCTACTTCTCCTCCGGCCCCCACGAGGGCAAGACCGCAGACCAAGCATTCGACGACGCCGCCCGGTCATGGGGCATGCTCATGGGAGGCGAGCCCCTGCAGGGCAAAATCGACTACGTCCTCGTCAAAGGTGGTGCGCGACCGTACGCCGACGCCAACGCCCTCGCTCGCCAACTGGCTGCCACCGACCCGCTGTTCTCCGACCCGGACGGACCGGCGGGAGTCATCCTCCTCGATGACGGCACCTGGCTGATCTTCGGACGCAGCCGCGGGTAGACGGCGCTGCGAAGGCCGCCCTGAGGCCTTGCCTCCGAACCGTGCTGGGCGCCCTCAGGTCGTTGAGGTAAGCCCGCCTTCACGCCCATTTGGGTATCGACCGTCGCGGGCGTCCAGGCAGGCTGCCGGGCGTATCCGCCGCGACGGCCGGGCTGATCTCCAACCGCCCGGCCCGGCCCTCGTGCAGAACCGCACCAGCTCGATCGACGCGCTGGCACGCTGGCGCCGTCTCTGTCACCGCGAAGCCGGGCATCTTGCCGGCGCGGCTAGCCGAGCACGCGAACACCAGTGGCGCACCTACGACAGACGGTCCCATCGTCGAGCCGCCTCGCCCCCGAGCAACGTCATCCACGACGCTCCGTGAAGGAGGTCCATGTCCACCACCAGCGGCTTCGCCGAGACGGCGCGTCTCTTGCGCGAGTCCGTCCGCAACGAAAGGGACCCGGCCGTCGTCAGGTTCCGCGAAGCACTCGCACGAACTTTCGACTTCTACTACGACAAGCCCGTACAGGTTCCGGCGGGGCTGTACCAGCACGCCCTGGACCTGGCCGCAGCCACTCGGGCCTTGATGTCCGCCGATCCGCCCCAAAGCCTTCCCCCCGAGGCCCGCAAATCGCAGAGCTGAATCAGATCGCGCAGCGATCGCCACTCCGTACGGGACGAGTCCTGTCCGCCACCGGACGTCAGCCGTTCCCTCTTGCTCACCACGAAGGCGAACCCCTCAACCTAGCTCGCGCCCTTGGCGAGGCCGCTCACGGCCAACGGGAAGTGGGGGAGCGGGGCGCCTGCGTATCCCTGCCCCTCAACCAGGCCGAGCCCAACCCCCGCCCGGCACCCCACCCACCTCAACGCTCAGGAGAAGTGATGGCGAGTCACGTCACCATCGACGGCCGCGATGTCCCCGTCCGCGACACCAGCTGGGTGGTATGGGGGCCGGATGGCCAGCCGTACGGCATATGGGACAACGACCCTCGTATCGCCGATGATCCCGCCAAAGCAGCGCGCTCGTTCTGGCCCGAGCCCGGTCAGGCCCTGCGCAAGCTCAACGAAGGCTGGCACCTGGAGCTGATGACCGGCGAACAGTGCCGCACGCAGGTGCTACCGATCTACAGAACAGCCCTCAAATCCTCCGTGATGAGAATGAAGGAGAACAAGGCATGACCAGCCCGTCGGCTCACGAGCGCGACTCGTTCCGACTCAGCTACCGGCACCCGGGCCTGTGCCGCACCGCGCCCGCAGATGCCCCGGCCGCCAAGTGAAGGCCATGTTGACCTGCGCCGGGTGCGGCATCCGAGTGAGCACCGGAGGCATGGGCGTGCCCATCTACTGGACGTGCACAGAATGCGGCCACTGGAATACCACCAGATCTCCATGCCGCCGCTGACCGCCATCAGGACCCTCTCCGGCGCTGACTGCGCCGGACCGACTTCCGACTCCGTGGTGATGAGCCCACCGTTCTCGCCCTGCCGGGAGATCCGAGCACGTGACCCGCGCCCTGCAGCTCGTTCAACCTGATGAGCCGTTCGTCGAGGACCCGGGGAAGATCAACCCGCTCCCGGTCGGCGCGTTCACGTTGTCCAGGATCACGGTGAGCACGGCCTGCGTCGTCATCTCTCGCTGATCCCTCTTCCAGCGCTGGCAGTGATGCGAGCAGAACTGCCAGCGTCCATCCCTCGAAGGAGATCCTCATGACCTGGAACAGCGGCCCCTGCATCGACTCCGTTCCTGAGGAGGTCGTTACGGCACTCGACACGATCAACGCCCGGCTGGGCTGGCCCCGGGGGCGCCCTCATCCATGCGCGGGCCACATGGTGCCCGAGCACCAGCACATCGACGGCATCGACGTCGCCATCGGCAGCGAGTCCGTGGAAGTCCGCGTGGCCGGGATAATGGTCGGCAACGGGGCCCGATGGAAGGCCATCGGGAACGCCTACATCCGCTGCCTCCTGCCGCACACGACCGCGTTCGACGAGCGGTGGGTCGCCGCCCTGCACCCAGGCGGCGCGATCAACGCCTACCAAAGCCACCTGCTCAGCAGCCACGGCACCCACAGCTACGCCTGCACCTCCCTGGCGCGCCGCAACCGGTGCCGCATCTGCCAAGGCAGCGTGACCTCATAACCAGCACCCCACCCTCAACGGACCCTCTTCTGGCTGACAACCCGGACCGAAAGCTGACCCTCACCCGGACGAGCAGCACCTGGGACCACATCCTTGACCGGCTCGGCGACTACGCCGACCAGGCCGAAAAGCGCCCGTGGCTGAACGACTGCCACGACTGTGACAAGGTCAACCCCTGCACAAGCCTCCGGCCTCAGCAGACGGCCGAGTACGGTGGGCACGTCCGTGCCTGGCGCGACCAGATCGTGGACCAGCTCGCCGATCAGACCGCAACGACGGCCACCCTGGTGCGACGCACCAAGATGCCGCTGAAAACCAACCTCCACAACCTGGCAGCGGCTATCGCCATCCAGACCGTCCTGACGCAGACGGACATCTGCACCCTCGGCAACCTGGCCGCTTACAGCGATGCCGATCTGCTCGAGAGCAGGCGGTTCGGAGCAGCCCGGTACGCCGAATGGCGAGCTGCGCTGCGCACGGCGGCTGAAGCTCGATGCTCCCAGGGCCGTTCCACGCCACGCCGCCGGCCGGCGAGCCTGAGGCGACCGGCGCCCAGACGAAGCTGGACAATGGTCTTCCTCCTGACATCCGCGACCCGTGGATGCGCGGCCGCACCCGTGAAGCTGCGCTCGCACCCCTCGCACCCGGCAGCCGGGAAACGCGCCGAGTCTCCACAGGAGCGCGGCAGCCCGTTCCGAAAGCTTGGACGCATGCGCCTACACATGCGCGAGAGAGTCCATCGCACGGAAAGCCGATATGGGAGACATCCGAGTCCCGTGAAGCCGTCTTGAGCAAGCTCAGTGCCACGTACGAGGCCATCCGATGATCGCGCTCAACGTGATCTACCACGGATATCGGCGCGCGGTCGGCGGGTCGTTCATCGCGATCGAAACACCGGCAGGCGAGCACATCGGTGTGGTCAGGCACCTTCCCCTCCACTCACCCACCGGCCTGAGCTGGGGCTATTACGGCTCCGGCGCAGCCGACTGCGCGCGCAGCCTGCTCATCGCCGCCCTGGACGACGACGCGGCGTGCCGCTGCTGCAAGGGCACCGGCAACGTGGTCCTCGACCCCGGCTCCGGCAAGGAACTGCCGTACGAACTCGGCAAGGCCGCCACCTACAACCCAGAGCTGCTCTTCCGCTGTGCCTGCGAGGATGGCTACCGCATCGGGCCCAGCATCTACCAGGCGTTCAAAGTCGCGTTCGTCTCCCAGTGGGGCGACGAGTGGCGCATGCCCCGCTCGGCCATCCTCACCTGGCTTGCCGGCCAACTGGGAGAGGCGTGATGCCCCCACCGTGAATGTGGATGCCACACTCAGCCCCCATCAGCGGCAGCCACGCACCGTACGCCACCTGGCGGCCGCCGCGTGGCGCCCGTACGTCGGTAGCGGCCTGACCGCATGCCGGAGCACCCCTGCGGTGCGTGGCTGCCAGCGCGCGCCCCTGACCCTCGTGCTGGAAGAGGACCAGGCGCTGCTCGCCACTGGGCAGATCATCGACCACGAGCGCGAACCGGTCCGACGTCGCCACTCAACCGGGATGAGCCAGCCGGGCCTGAGCCTGCGCCGCAGCCGGTTCTGCGGCTGAGCATGAATTCCATGCCCGCGTTGCTGGACCCGGGCCGAGGTCTCGCAGCGCCGGGCCGAGCGTTTCCGTGCAGCCGTTGAGTCCCAACCACGACGTCGTGCGCATCGCCGAGCGCTTCCCGCAGGAGGCGCCCGGCATCTGGCTCTCGCCACGTTAGACACCAACCCCCAGCACACCGAAAAGAGCGAGATCAGCATGTTCGACGACGACTTCGGTGCCGAGGCCGAAGCTATCGCGACCGCCAGACTGGACACAGACCTAGAGCAGGCCGCCATGGACGCCGCAGGCGATGCCCTGTATGCCGCCTGTGACGAGATGGCCATCTGCCTGCACGGGGTCGTCCTGCCCGTAGCAGAGGCCCCGGTTGCCAACTCGCCCCGCTACAGGTGCACGTTCTGTCGCAAGATCGCACCCCGGCAATGGTTTACCGACGACCGGAACACCTCCTATGCCCGGCTCGAAGAGGCCGGAGTCCTGTGATGGGAGCCGATCACACAACACGCATGTTCGGCCGCTGCCCCGTTAAGAGGTGCACATACCGGGCTGTCGTGGACGTGCTCGCCTTCGAGGAGCCGGACCGTCACGTGGTCGGCGGTATCGTCTTGAAGCCGGTGTTCAAGCGGGAGGGAGTCGGCGACGGCGGCTGGTACCGGTTCTGGGACGTCGCGGACTACCGCTACCACACTCGCAAGCTCTGGCCCGAGACGCTGCCCGACACCCGGCCACGCTGCGCGCAGCATCACTGCCTGCTGACGTGGCGACAGCTCCACACGCCGCCCGTGAATCTCGCGAAGGTCTGCGATGGCCGGTGCATGGGCGCCACCGGCCCTGCCTGCGACTGCCCGTGCCTGGGCGAGAACCATGGCGCAAACAACGTGACGGTGTTCTGACATGGCCGAGACGCAGCAGCCTCGAGGTCATGACAAGCCGCCCGAGGGTATCTCGTGGGACCGGCTACGCACCGACGAGCACGGACCCTGCCGCGCCGCCGGCTGCAAGTCCGGGCGCGCTGCCGCCACCGCACTCATCGACGGACGCCGTTACCCCGTGTGCGTCGAGGACGGCGAGCTGATCCCCGGCTTCACCCCCGACCTGCTCGAAAGGAGCACGACATGATCGACCGCGATCCACCGCACGACCGGGAAAGCCACACCGCGTTGGCGGCCGAGGACGCCGCTGCATCGCCCGGCGCGACATGGTCGCCGAACCGGACCTCCCAGCAGATCATCACCCGCCTGGAAAAGGAAGGGTTCGCCGTCAAGGTACCCGACGCGCCACACGGCTCAGCGTGGCAGCTCGTCTTGGACAAGCCCGGCGAACGGTGGCTCGGCGTGTTGTGGGTGTCCAAGCGGAAAGGACGGCCGTTGCGCGCCTCGATCACCTGGCACCCGGAGGACCAGCCGTATCAGACCCGCAAGGCCGAGGGCACCCGCGCCATTCGTGACCTCATCAACCAGGTCACCCCGCACGGCTGGGAGCGTCGAAACGCCTGAGCCGGCCGTCGATGTCTCCACCGACCGGGCAGCCTCATCAAACGGCCCGACACGAAGAGAGGCATGATGTCTGCCATCCGCTGCCTGTCGGGCTTGGCACGGTGAACAGCGCACCACCCGACGAGACGTTACGCATGCTGGCCTACCCCGGGGACGTCTCCGCGACCAATGGCCCTGGCCGTCAGACGCGAACCGCATGACAGATTCGCGCCGGCCGACCGGGCGGGCGTCCTCAGTGTCGCGATCGACCCCGGCCGCGCGACCACCGCGCCCCTGGACGAGCCGCTAAGTGTCATCCCGTTACGACGCGGGCTGCTTCCCGACTTACGTGCACGGAGGCGACAAGCAGCCGCCCTTCCCGCATCACCCATTTCCAACTAAAGGAGATGACGAATGGCCATGCCCTACGGCTGGATCCTCACCGAAGACCACTGCGGCGGCACCTACAAGGACCGCATGCGGCTGGTCGGCACGCCAGCGGAGAAAATCGACTTGGAGCTGCGCCTCAAGGCAGGGGAAGGCGTCCAGTTCCGCCTCTTCGACAGCGACGGCGGCCTCGACTACGTGGGACGGATCATCGTCCCACCGGGGGAAGAGGGCGGCGAGCTGTGGTTCGCGCCTCTCGACTGGGCCAAGCGTGACACCGGCTCCACCGAGGTCCGCTATCTCAACGCTGACAACGGCAAGTGGGAGGTGTTGTGAGCCAGCTACGCACCATGCCCGCGACGATAGGCGGCGATGTACGGGTTAGGTGCACCGCCTGGAGAAGTTAAAGGCTGCACTCGTGGGGCTGGCGCAGTGACCCCTGAACGCCTGCTGCTGCGGTTGAAAGGCTACGTCCTCCAGCATCGCGACTGGACCAGCGAGATGACCGCCGCCTCGTGTGGCTGTGGGAGGACCAGCCGGGACGGGGCCCCCGGCTGAGCGACCAGTTTGAGCTGCCTATGCATCATGACGCGACCAACCCGCTGGGCAAGCTGTACGGGCTGGCCAACGCTGCGGTCACCGACGAGAGCCTCCGCGATCGGCTGCAACGCTGCATCCCACCCACGTGGTACGGCTTCGGCATCTTCATAGAAGCGTGGTCGGCCACCGCAGAGCCCACCGATGAGGCAGCGGTATCCCGGCTGCAAGCCGCCGCACGGGAACGGACTATCTCACTGCTCCCTGACCGCGCAGAGGCACGCATGCTGTTCGTTGCCGATCGCGAACACCGGTTCTACCACCTCATGACGCACCACGGAGGCGAGTTCGACGGGCAGACACACGCTCGCTGGTATCCCTCCGGCCAGCAGGATGCGGGAGACGTGGCCACGGCGGTCGAGCTGCTTGCCGCCGCCCTCACCGGCTTGCTGCACCGCAAAGTATCCCGGGCTTGACCCCGTGAGTTCGTCCACCCCGAGCAGCACCGCCTGCCCGAACGGAGTCAGGGCCGGTCACCCTTCAGAGTGCCGCCTCGGCGGTGCCCGGCCGCGTTGGGGATGCACCGGGAAGGCAGCAGCGTGACGCCAGCCGAGGACAGGAAGTACGGCACCCCGTACGCGGAGACGGAGATCCTGGTGGCCCTGGCCGCGCAGG
The DNA here is from genome assembly GCF_039529435.1 of Nonomuraea maheshkhaliensis. Taxonomy (NCBI): domain Bacteria; kingdom Bacillati; phylum Actinomycetota; class Actinomycetes; order Streptosporangiales; family Streptosporangiaceae; genus Nonomuraea; species Nonomuraea maheshkhaliensis. Next base: position 98,791 of record NZ_BAAAMU010000011.1, on the reverse strand, counting down.
ACATCCACCACGGCCGCGCACTCCTGGCCGACATGATGCCGGGGGAGCGGCGGGCTCTGGAGCACCACTGCGAAGAGGTCATCAACCTCATCCAGCTCTTGAGAGAGGACGAAATGTAGTGGCCCACAGCGAGAAAATCGTCGGCAGACACATGATCGGCGGATGGCCTGTCGTCGTGCAGCGCACGCTCTGGCCCGTCGAGGGCGCAAGCTACGACCTGCTCGACGGCGACACCCTCGGCACCCTCACCATGGGAGAGTCTTGGGACGCCTACCCCACCGAGCAGCAGATGCGTATCGTCCTCGACGACCTCCACGACGGCGAGGCCATCTGTTGCCGCTCCTGCCAGAAGCGCATCTACCGCGATGCCCGCCGTGTCGGCGCGGCGGAGCCCGGCAGCAACCCGTACTGCTGCTGCGACTGCTGGGACGAACGGCTCCGCTGACACCTAGTCGGCCGTGCGGCAGACGGGCGCTCATCCGGACGGCGGAGAGTAGTACAACGAGCGCCAACCAGTCGATGGCCGACGGGCCCACAACGCGCCCGCAGTTCCTCGCTGATGAGAACCCGTGCGCGGAGGTCCGGTCACAGACATCATTTCAGCGATTCGCGCGGCGAGACTCCAGTTACGTGAGCAGGCAGTCTCACTGTATTTGGCCCATCCGGCACACATGGACCAGGTCCGATGAGACGCCGGACCCAACTTCGGTGAGAACGGACACGCGGGCACCGGCTGCTGGTGGGTGAAGGTGTCTGCCGCCGAGCGGCGACCGGCTCAACCGGGAATGTCGAGCCAGGGCGTCTCACCCAATCTGGTCCGCTCCAGGTCACGGCTATGCCCCCGGGCCAGATTCAGTGAGAACGGACACCGCGGGAAGCCACCGGGCCACCGGAGACCTTTGACCGTTTTGTGTCAATATAGGCTATACCAGACAGAATTCACGTTCTGTCCGGTATAGGATCTACTGTCCAAATTAACACCCACTTTATCCGGGGCAGCATCTTGCGGTAGTCGCTGTTCGCCACCACCAGGAGTGCGAGCGGTCTGGCCAGTGACCAGATGTCCCGTCTCGGATGACCTGCTCGGTATCTCGCGCGACCTGCTCGCGTTCCGCGTTTGTCTCACTTAACCTGCTCCCTGCGGTCGCTTCCGGAGGTGCGCATCAGGGCTCGCGTCTCAATTAACCTGCACCGTGATCATGGTTGTCTCAAGAAGGCCGGCCTCGACCTGCCGGAGAGCACGCGCCTCGTACGCATCTATTCGAGCCGCGCCATGCGGAGCCAGGACCCCTGGTCCTGGTTCGCGCTGGGTCCTGATGGCCGTGATCTTCAGATTGGCTCGCAGCACAGCATGGCCGTCCTACTCGAAGCCGACATGCTGGACATCAAGCCCATCAGATCCGGGGTGGTCGGCATGGACGTCGACGTCCTTCCCGCCCGGCTCAATCCCTGACGCGCAGCACACCAAGAGATGATCATGACTCGGCGGCGTTTGCTCACACCGACGATATGTGCCGCCTTCGAGTCCGAGGACACCGAAGATCCGGCATGATCACCGGCCGGGTCACGGCCAGAAACCCACTATGCCCTCTATATACGAAGGGACGCCCAGATGACGCTCGCGGAGATCAAGCGCAGGGTCCAGCCGGGCCAGGTCTACGACGTCACCAATCACTACATCACCCGCACCGACCACCCCGCTTACGGCACCACCCGCAGGGCCGTCACCCGCGTTACCGCCAACCGCTTCTACATGGCGGAGGACGCTGGCGGACGCGAGTCGCCGATCGAGTGGCCGAGGGCAGCACAGGTCTCGATTGATGCTAATGGCGTGATCCGGCTCTGCGGCGGCGGGGTGAGCCAGAAGCCGGACGAGCCGTTCCTGACCCTCACCCCCGTTATCGGACGGAGCGGCCAGTACGAGGGCATCGTCGAAAGGAGCTCCACCTGAACAAGCCGTACGAATTCCCGGACGCCGAGGCCTGCGAACGCGCCAACGACGCCGCCGTCTTCCACCCCAAGCAGGGCGCCAGCAAGGAGAGCCTGCCGTGCATCGAAGTGGCTGGTGTCCTTGTCTTTCTCTACCTCGACGCCGACAGCGAGAAGGTCAGGGTGTCGATCCACCTCGACACCACCGACGAGCAGCTGCTTCTCCGTCCCGACTTCACCGTCCCCATCCAGATCGACCTGGGTCATGCCACGGTCTTCGACGACGAAATATCCGGCCCGGTGGTGCGCGTCTTGCAGGTTCAGAAGGGACCCGCGGCAGTCGAACGGGTCACGACTGGCGAACTGACCGAACGGCTGCGAGCGTTTCCTGCCCACCACGAGGTATGGATCACAACCTCAGCAAGCCCGGAGGGATATCAGCCACTCACCGGTCAGGCGTATCTCGGTGAAGATCCTGACCCTTGCCCAGGCGAACCACGGCGGTTCCTTGTGCTGATCACCCATCCGCACTACATCTCATCTACTGCAGTGGCTTCCTATGAACGGGCCTGGTGCCAGCCAGGCGGGCCGAGCTCGGGCCCTTGCGGGATGCCGAACGCGGGGTGCAGCACACCGACATCCAGCACCAGGACGAGCACGGGGCCTGGAAGTCCATTTGAGGAGGTTCACAAGATTGGCACGGCTAAGCGACACTCCCCCGCAGCCCGCCGCGTACAGCATCCGCGCCGGGTCTGGGCGATTCCTCACGAGTCCCCCGCCGAGGACCAAGGTGCGTTCATGGCATACATCGTCAGGCGATTCGAGAGCGACGAGCACGAATACCCAATCAGGTTCATCGATCCAGCCATGCCCACAGCCTGGGCGGCATATCAGAGACAGCGCTACGACCAACTCGAGCTTATTCGATGAGGAGCAGCATGGAGATCCCCGAACACTACAAGCGGCTCGCCGCCAAGGTGCGCCAGGCGCTGCCGCTGACGACCTCTGCGGAGGCCGCCGGATTGGTGCCAATGGCTAACCCTGCCGAAGGGGCGGTCGCTTGGGGGTGGTCACGCGATCGGATGAGGCGAGGTGTGATCGTCAAGCTCGGTACGAAGAACGCGGCGCTGTACCTCACCACCGACAGTGCGATGAGGGCGGCCACGAACGATCACGCAGTGGCCCAGTCACGCGATCCGGAAAGAGAAGCGCACGTTGCCGAGGTCCAGGCCGCCAAGCGTTGGTACCTCAGGATGGAATCCGCCAAGCAGGAGGTCGAAGGGGGAATGCACCCTTCGGAGGTCTCCGCCATTGAGGCGAACAAGCAGTGGATCGCCGCACACCCGGACCGCAACGCTTACGTCACGGGGGAGGTCGTCGCTCGACTTGCGGAGGTGGCCGCCGACAAGCAGAAGATGGTTGAGGACTTCGCGCGCTATACCAAGGCGTCCATCCCGATGTCCAAGCTGTACGAGCCGGCCCCGATTGCTGATGAGCGGCTGCCCGAGCGGCCCGCGGTCCAGACGTCGCGCTCGTACGTGTCGGTAGAGACCAGGCCGAAGGATCTGCCGCCTGACACCCAGCTCGGCAAAGACACCCCAGTCACTCTGGAAATCGTTGGCCGGCTACACGTCGAGCTGGTGGTGGACACCCCGCACAAGGTGGACGTGCTCGGTGTGGGGCGGGACGTCGGCGAGAGCCACGACTGGAGCATCTTGGGCAGCAGCGACCCGGTGGAGGCCCACAAGCGCAAGATATGGACCAAGGTCATGGGCGATAGCGACGCCGAGGACCCTGAGCAGGCCAAGCGCGAGGCGGCTGAGAACCAGGGGTTGGTCGAGGCAGCCAACCCCATCGCCAAGCTGATGGAGCTGCTCCAGCGTACGCACGACCTCTACGCCATCGCCCAGCGCACGGGCGGCGTCGGGTGGGACGATTTCGACGTCTCCTGCAAGGAAGTCGTCCGCGAGGTCGAGGGACTGTTTGGATTCGAGTCGCAGCAGTCCACGCTCCGTGCCCGGGGGCGTTGCAGCACGCTGGTCAACCCACATGAGCAGCCCGCCAAGTACTGCGGCCAGGCCGCCGATCCCGAGTGCCGCGCTTGCTCGTGCACCGCGCACCACCTCCTTATCGACGCCAGTGAGGACTGCTGTTCCGAGCACTGATCACGACCTCATTCGATGGGCCCGGCGAACGCGCCAGGGCCTTTTCTATGGCTAAAGGAGACCCCATGGCGGTAACCAAGGACGAGCTGGCGGCGAACCTGAAGTCGGTCACCTGGGGCGAGCTGGAGCGGCGGGTACAGGCCGGGATTCGAGCCCTGCACCGAGACGATCCTGAGTGGATCGACATGTTCGATCTCGATCGCTTCAACCTCCGCTGCCACTACTCCTGCTCGTTCGGCCAGACCTACGGCAGCTTCAACCAGGGGCTCGAACACTTCGAGTGGGAACACGAGGACGCCGAACATCGCGGTCTCTTCGTGTGTGAGCTCTCGGCGGCCGACAAGGACGCTCAGTACGCGGCGCTCGATTTCATCTGGCGCGAGCAGATCACTGCACTCCAAGACGCTTGACCAATCAACCCATCGGGCCCGGTGCATACCGGGCCCTTCTCATTCCTGCGACGAGAAAGACGAGCATGAACCCCTTGAACAAGGGGATCTCGCCCATCGGCCCAGCTGTATGCAGGCTCGCAAGTTGACCGAAATCTCGCACCTGAAGGATACCGGAGATAGTGACGAATCAACGAAGCAGCTGGCAAGAGGATGTTTCTCGGGGCAGCAATGTTCACCGTCGCATAGCTCACTTTTGGATGGTGACAGGCATGGCTGGTGCCGTCGTGTTCGAGATGGCCGAAAATGCAGGGCTGGAGGGGAACGGCAAATGGGAGAATGCCATTGTATGGGAACACCTGTCGCGGCTCACGCAGGACGACCAAGGTCACCAGGCATATCAGCCACACAAAAACTGCTCCATACTCCGACGTCCCTGTCTAGTCCTGAGGGACGAGGTTGCTGGCCTAGTGCTGAGGCAGGAATGGCTCCAGGCGCGTATGGATCAGGAGCGTATCTACGAGAGGCTTGAGTTCATCTACGCCGAACTACAAGGTCCCTCCTGACAATACCGTCAATGGCAGACCCGCCTTCTCCCTGGTCTTCTCCCACCGCTGTCCAAGGCGGTCCGTGCGCACGGGCCGTTATCCGGCGGCATCTATATGCATTCTCAGTCCGAGGACAACTCGCCATGCACACAATCCGCCTCACTCCCGACCAAGCCGCAGTCGCGGTTCGCAAGGCCGCCGTAGACAACCGCATTCAGTCCTATATCGAACGTCCAGGCGGGGAGTTCGTCGCCCGTCCACGCGACGTTGACGACGTCATTGACGAATTCGGGAGGGCGATCGCTCTGGCGTATACGCTCGGGCCTTTCGGCTTTGACCTGGCTATGCTCGCCTTCACACACGTCACCAGGTTCGACGTGCCATTCCCTGAGAACTGGCACCAGCACGTGCGAGAGGTTGCCCGCGCATCGCGGGCGACGGTCGAGGCGGTTCCTGCTTGCACCGCGAGGCTCGTTACCTCCCCGTCCTCTCTACGTTGCGAAAAGCCTTGCGGCCACCAGAGTCAGCCCGGCGATGTCCGGTACATCCACCTTCTGCACTGGGCCAGATCACCCGACGGCGTCGGAATCGCCTGGGCCGCCACCGAGGGCAATCTTGCGTTCGACACCACCCTCATGAAGATCCTCCAACGAGCAGATGGGCCTGGCTTCTTCACCACCGCGAAGGAGAACGGCCTGCCCGAGGGGCTGACCGACAAGCATCTAGATGATGCTCTGCACGCCGGGCTCATCACCGTCGGTGGTCTGCTTCCTTCGCGTGGCCGCCGGGTCACCTTGACCGAGAACGGTTCGTCGGTCGTCAATATGCTGCGCGCAGCCTGGCGATCAGGCATTGCATGAAGAAGGTGATCCTGCCCACCAGTCGCAACCGAGCGCGGCGCGAGCGCGTACGCGCGCTGCTGAACCGCGACTTCGCGCCGCTGATTGGGATCACCGTCCGCGTGCACTGGAATCTGCGCGAGCATCTGTGGTCCATCGTGGCGAGAACAGGCGCCGCGCGTGGCTGCGTCATTGGGTACGCCGAGACCGTTGCCCTGGCTAAGGTGGCCTTCCACGTCTCCGCTGCGGGAAGAGCCCGCTCCGAAGCCCTGAGACACCGCACCGTGCACGCGTGGGTCAACGGCACCGTCACCGCCATCAACGCCGAGCACGATCTATCGCTCTTGATGCGCGTCACCTACAACCCCGCCCCGGATCGGCCGAAGACATTCGTCCTGTCCAACGGAACCCCGGTGCTCTGGGCTGAGCACGCCGTCTTCGCCCGCCCCTCACCCCACGCCGAACACGGCTACGCGTGGATCTAACCAGGCGCTCTCCCTCGATCATGAACAGACGCAACACTCCGTTCGGCCCTCACCCCTCGGCCCGGACAAGGCCCGGACTTTCATAGTCGGCCCTGAGCCCCTTACAGCGCCCTCGTCCCCATGCCGTTCACTACGGCACAGCCGTACGCCACATGGACGATCGTGGACTCGACCAGGCGTGCTGCATCATGGCGAGTCGTCGCCGCAAGGGACGGGTCCGCAACGACCCCTTTCTGCAGTCGAGGTGCGTGCGCAACTCCAGTCCCAGGACGGACTAAACCCGGCGCATGCCTAGTGATATCGCCCGCCCCTGCGCTCCGGAAGGCCACGCCGCGCTGCGCGCGGTCGCCCCCCGGGCGAGCCTTCCTGCACTCCGGGCCGAGCGATGCCCAATGCTCAGGCGCCGGGAGCAGCCCGGCTGCGATCGATGAGGAACGCAGATGGCTGATGTTTGTGAGGTCACCGTTACAGGAGCAGACCTGATCCTCCCCCCGTCGGGAGGAATCTTTCCTCGGGCCTGGACAGCCTGGGCCGTCGCAGTTGGAGTGTCCTTCGCGGCGCTCGAGACCGCGGCCCTGTTGTCCACTCCGGGGCCCAAGACGCTGTCGGCGCAGCTGCGCCGGCGACGTCACCTGAGCGGGGCGCTGATCGGGATAGGCGCCGCATGGCTGGTCCACCACATCATCCTGGACGGTGAGGAGACCCACAGCCAGGGCTAAGCCGCGGAAGCCACCAGGGTGGACATGGCGACACCGTCCACCCTGGTGACCACGTGGGGCGCGCAGGAGATGACGCTGCCCCAAATCGTCACCAGGGGCGGATGACGCGGAGTCTCAAGGCCGCTCGGCAAGGAAGTCCCACCGGCCAGACTTCTGCTTCGCCGCCCGGAAACCGCCGCAACAGCTTGCCTTCCCGGTCAATCGACCTGCACAGCCGGCGTCAGCGTCTAGAGGAGCGGCGTCAGCGGGGAGGACGACGCCAAACCGATCAATCCGGACGCACGCCGGAAGCGACTCCCTGCCTCATCAGGGACGACGGCTTCCATCCTGGCGACTCATCACCCATCTCCGCCAACCCACAGCGGCGGCTGGCCAGCCGCCGTCCCATTCCGCAGGACACATCATGAGCTACATCACGCAAGACAAGAACAGCGACGCAGTGTTCGCACACGCCAGCACGCTGGAGATCGCCTGCGCGGACATCGACGGCCGGGTCGAGGTGAGCGTCGGTGCCTATCTGTACACCGTGATCCTTCCCGACTCCTCTCCCGCCTACATCGCATACCGCTATGGCAGCGACGGTACGCAATACCTGAAGATCATCGCGACCTCCGAGCAGGACCGCCTGTTGCGTACCGCGCGTCGGCCTGCTCAGGGCTGAATCCCCTCCACTGGTGAGCCATGCGGCTGAGCGACCGCCGCCCTCCACCGCCATCGGAAAGGTGCGAAGGGGTCCAGAAGTTCACCACCTTGCCGATCTGCCGACCCGCTCATCGGCCTGATGCTGCACAACGCCCCCACCCGAGTCGTGGGGAAGCGACGCGAACCGCCGGCCCCGTTGATGCACGGGCCCTCTCCTCGAAAGGCTGTCCTTCGCTACCATGCGCGACCACATTTCCTACGACCCCGCTACCGCACCGGCTCCCATCATCGCCACGCCTACTCCAGGCAAGCCACTCCTTCGGCTCAGCGGCATCGTCTTCGGATGGTTGGGCCGGTGCATCCACTGCCGCACGGATGCGGCGCTCTTCACCGAGGATGGCGACATACTCGTTGAACTTGAAGGCAGCGGCAGCAAAGCCCGCTGGTCGCGCCGGCATCTCGTGAAGTGCCCTGAGGTGCCTCGGAAGTGCCCACGGTGCGGAGCGGCGAAATGGTGCTACGCCGGTTCCTTCCAGAAGCCGACTCGCGAATCGCCCAGGTTCGTCGGCGATGCCGTCACCAGCGCTCTCGAGGCGGTCTTCGCCCAGCTTCGCGCGGACTATCCCGAAGCCGCGAGAGCAGCTGATCAGCAGCAGCGGCCCGAGTCTGCTTACACCACAGTGGTCATGGGATGACCTGTCCGGCTTGCGCAGGCATGCGGCGGTCCCGCCCGCACGAACATGGCGGGACCACACATGCATGCACGAACGCGGGCTTGACGCACTTTCCGCACTATGTCTGACTTTTGCTGTTAAGTTCGTTGACGGATGTGACGGGAGTAGCGCTATAACAGAACATGACCGATTTCCAAGAGCCCCAGCCGCTCCTCGTCGACGGTCCGCTCGCCGACGTGGTGCGTCACATCGCCGCTGCAGGGTTTCTCGCCCAGTCCGTACAGGTCGTCACCCACGATGGCGTGCCCGCCGCGCTGATCAGCATGGAACAGGTCGACCTCCTGAACCGGCTCGTCGCCCAGGAGGCAGCTGCCGGCCAGCGGCCCATGACAGACACGGAGCTGGCCGACTTCCTGACACAACCTCCAGAGACGCCCGAAACCGAGGCCGTTTCACCGGCCCACCACCCTCCTCATCTCTAGGACAACCCTATGGCCGGTGACCGCAACGTCAGTCCGAAAGCGAGCACGAACGAGCGGGCCTGGGCAGACGAAGTTCCCAACGCACCGCTCATCCGTCTTCGACGCGAGGACGTCGACGACGATGCCCGCCAGTTCCGGCGAGCCGAAGCGATCGTGGGCGACCGAAGCAGCAGTGTGCGGCCCGCGGCCGTACCGGCGGACAGGCCCAAGTTCGACGTCGTCTTCGAGGACGGCGCGCTCGCCGACTTGCGTCAACTCACGCCGGCCGACCAGGAACGAGCGGTCTTCGCCCTGCGTGCGCTCGTCTACGGTCAGCAGGGAAGCGGCGGACCGATCGTCCATGGCACATGGCAGTCTGCTCCCTTCGCCACCCGCACCCCCTCCCCCGCGGAGACGGTACGGCTGACCTTCTCCCGCCAGCTCGACAACGAAATGATCGCCAGAAACACGCCCACCAATCGACTGGCCCGGGCGCACACCTCCATTGAACCCGTTCGGGGGGTGCTGGCCGACTTCGCACGGCTTCCCGCAGAAGAGATCACCGGGGTGCTGGATGTCCTGCACGACATCGCCGCGGTTCCTGGTGGCGGCACCGGTCTGAATCGGTTGGCGGGGCTGGGCTTGCTCCCCAAAGTGACGGTCCCCGGAAGTGATCGGCAGGTCTACGCAGTGCCGATCGGCGTCGACCACGCGCTGGTCTTCCGGCGCTGGCCCACCCTGTATGCGGCAACTCAGGCCACCTACGACAAAGACGAGTCGCCACTTGAGCTGGACCGGCCGCCCGGCCGACCCGCCATCGAGATTCTCGCCGTGACCGACGATCTGGACTTCAACCTCGCGGTGCGCGACCGGCCCTCCGAGGCCGCTGAACGCATCGCCGCCGCAAGGGGGGAGGTAGCGCCAGCTCTCCCGGTCGAGGTGCGCGCCGCCGACCCAGGAAGCATCGCCGCCCAGGTGGAGTTTCAGGCAGGTCTCCATCGCATCGTGCGCACCTGGGAACGGGTCGCCGACCACGCCGAAGCGGCGGAAAAGGCGGCGGGCGTCAAAGCAGCCCGCCGCAGCCATATCGTCAAACTCCACGGCGAGCATTTCAAGCCTTTGCGCGACCAGTTGCAGCAGCGCATCACGCCGGTCGCCCAAGGTGAAATCGTCTACAAGACCGTCGGCGGCCGGAAGTCGCCCACCGGGCACGCCGCAGTACACATAGCGGCAATCCGCACCGAGCCGGACCCCGATCACATCTACCTCGCGCAGAGGCTCTCCCTGATCGAGACCAACCAGCACCGGCAAAGGGTAGTCAGAGTCGCCACCCGCCCACCCGCCCCCCATGTCAACGGACGAGCGCAGGCTCTTCAACCACCGGCGCGAACAGCCGCTGCCGAGTCGGCTGCCGCACAGCATGTCCCGGGAGCAGACCCCACCAACCTGGACGCTCGCCGCCGCTACGACATCTACCCGCCCGGTACCGAGTTCGCCGCCCAGCTCAACGCCCTGCCCGCGGAGCTGCGGCAACGTGTCGCTGGCGAGATCCGCGCGCTGGCGGCCAGCGGGCCTGACCTGAGCCGCGACATCGACCACCCGGTGTTCCCGGCCACCTCGCCAGCGGCCGGCCCTCCCGCCCAGGTACCTGGACTGCGCTCACGGCCCATTGACACACCGCAAGGCACTTTCCACCTCGTGTACGGCGTCACCCATCCCACCGTGGCGCGGATACGACGCGGCGAATTGGTCACCGGCTACGGCGAAGTCGTTTCTGTGCAGCCCCAGATGCTCTCCGAGGCCGACCCCTACCGGTTCTTCGCCATCGCAGCGCGAACGTTCACCCGGGACGTGTGGCAGTTGGGGCACCAGCGTGGCGATGAGGCCCTCAAACGGCAGGCCCAAGCGCTGTTCGCGACGGTGAAAGACGACGCGATCAGCGCTGATCGCCGGTTGGCGTTCCTGGACGCCGTCCGTGAGGTGGCCAAGAGCACCAACGACCCCACTCTGCTGGCCGACGGCAAACTCCTTCACCGCCGATTCCACCCTGACCTGGCCGAATACCGCGAAGCCGCCAAAATTTCCCAGGCCGCGCTTCAGACGGCGCCCACAACCATCGACGGCAGCCTCGATCCCGACTCGCGTCCCGGCATCGCCCTGTACGACATCGCGCCGCACAACGACCCTGACGCACAGGACCGGCTCTCCGAACAACTGCGCAAACGCAGCCAGGACTACCTGTCCGGGCTGGAAGGCAACCGGCGCATGTCCTTGCGAGACGCGTGGGGCGCTGACAATCACCTCGTCGATACCGAGCACCACATCCGGCTGCGCCCGCACACCACCAACCGCAATCCCGACGCGCCTTCGATGATGGTGACGCTGACGCACCGGGCCGAACGTCCCGACCAGATGCAGGTCCACATGGAAGGTCAGCGCCCCATCGCCGTCAAACTCGACACAATGGACGCGAGCCTGAGCCGTACCGTTGTTGGGCCACGGCTGGCTATGCGCCCCGCTCCGGACGCAAGCCAGACCGCCCATCAAGCGACTCAGAAGGGCACAGACCCTCGCGACATCGCCTGGCCGCCCGAGGACGACCGGCAGTGGCTGGACTGGCGCATCGCCCGCAAAGATCAGCCGGCCCTGGCGTTCTGGGCGCCGCACGACAAGGTGGCGGGCTTCCTCGACGAAGTAGCCGCCAAACTGGCTTCCGCAGAACGGACCGACAGCGACACCCAGCTTGCCGAGCGGCTTCACGATCAACGAGGTGGAAGGAAAGATCGCGAGTCCAAGAAGGCCTCCCGGACCTATCAACCGCTGTCCCCCGCGGTCGCCGAGCTGTGGAACAACCCGAACCTCGACGCCGCCACCTGGCAGCGCACGATAGGCAACCGCGAGATCGACGCCATCCGCAACCCTGCTCCCACCACCGGCAACCCCCACCTTGATCGAGCGCGGAAGCTGATCGCTGACCATCAAGCCTCCGCCCGACGCTCCGCGGCCGCGCTCAGATCCACCACCGGCAACGTTCAGCCCCGTCCGGCCATATCGAGCCCCGCCAACGCGCCCACCGACCATGGCAGGCGCCAAACCGAAGCCACTCGGGCGAGCACCATGCGCCGCTGACACGCGGTCGTCGCCTCAGCGCAGGCCCGCACGTCGCATCGCCCAAAGGGACAACAAAAAGGCGCTAGCTGGGAACGACCATCCGGCACGAGGGCATTAGACACCCCGCGGCCGGCTGGTCAACCCCGGCTAACCGCAAGATGTTGTGGGGGCGGGGTGGCACTCGTTCCTCGACCACCCCGCCCCCACAACATCCCGCAGCCGGGGTTGACCAGCCAACTCGCTTGGGGTGTCCCACCATGCCACGCCGGAACGGCCCCAGCCACCACCAGGTGATGACGGGCCCGTGACTACAAGGAGGCACTCATGGCAGCAGGCGACACCGTGATCACCATCGTTGGCAACCTGGTCGACGACCCGGAGCTGCGCTTCACTCCGACGGGGCAGGCAGTGGCCCGGTTCCGCATCGCGTCCACTCCGCGGTTCATGGACCGCCAGACCAACGAGTGGAAGGACGGCGAGAGCCTCTTCCTGACCTGCAACGTCTGGCGGCAGATGGCGGAGAACGCCGCCGAGAGCCTCCAGCGTGGCATGCGGGTCATCGTGCAGGGGCGGCTCAAGCAGCGGTCTTACGAGACCAAGGAAGGCGAGAAGCGCACGGTCTACGAGGTCGAGGTCGATGAGGTCGGCCCGTCTCTGCGCCACGCGACGGCCAAGGTCAACCGCACCTCCCGCCAGGGCGGGGGCGGCGGTGGCTTCGGCGGCGGTCCGGCCGACGACCCGTGGGCCTCCGCGTCCCGCCAGCGTCCCGGCACGTCCGGCACGTCTGGCACGTCCGAGGGATCCACGTCCGATGACGGAGGTTTCCCGGGGGACGAGCCCCCCTTCTAACCTTCCCCTCGGCGTGACCCGACAAGGGCCGACGGATTTCGCTTGGCGGAGTCCGTCGGCCCTTTCCGTGTCTCCGGACCCGTTGCCCCGGCCGGCTCCGCACCGTCCTGCGGGCCCCGCCTTCGCCGCCCATGCAAGGGAGCGTCATGATGCTCGATGAAGCACCACACACTCGAAGCACTCATCTCACCCTCCTCGACGGCACCTCCGCCGAGGTTCACGCCGACCTGGGCCAGGGCACGATTCACCTGCACGTCAGAAGGAATCGCGTCGATCTCGACCTGGCCAGCTGGCAATCGCTACGCCGAGCGGTCCATCACGCCGCACGGCAGATCGTCGGAGAGGCGCCTGCCAGTTGCCCAGCCCCTCCCGCGCTAGACGGATGCGGCCTGTGGACGGACCAGGCGGGCCGGTGGCTCATCACTGCCCGTTTCCGCGACGAGGTCGCTTCGCACCTCCACCCGTCCGGACATCGTCATCTTCTCCACGATCTGGGCTTCGCGGCCGACTCGGTTCCGGTCCTGGTCGCCATCTCCCGCGATGGGGCCTGGGCATGGCTCTTCGCAGATCTGCTCGGTGATGACTTCGGCGCCGCCACGGTCACGCTCTGGCACAACACTCACCCCGATCGGCTCACCGGGTGGGCGTCCGATCATGAGATGACGGCCGTCCTGCGCTACACCACGTCTGCGCCCTGCCGCGACAAGGATTGGCACTACGAGCTTGACGCGATTCGTGCCCGCTTCGGCAATGTGCATGCCCTGACTCCCGCCATGCCTCTCGATCGCCGCTATCTCACCACTGCCCAGCGCGGGCTGGAAACCGGTGATGTCATTGTGATCGGTCATAAGGCGTGGCACGTCGGCCCCAACGGGTGGAACCCGGTCACCCAGCCTATGCGGATGTCGTTCAGCCGGCTGGCCGGCGATCTCTGACGCGCTCACGCTCCGCAAGAGTCCAGCCTCTAGGTCCGTGCGGCCCGCGACCTCGGCATCTCCCCCGGCCAAATTCCTGGGGCAGCTCCGGGCGCATCTGGTTGGCCAACGAGGACGACGAGTGAGCCGAAGTCCGCCAGCCGCGATCTGAACCGGGCCTCCTACCCGACCTCTAACCGAACCTCTAACCCGCACCCGTGACCGTAATTACACCAGCCCAATACCCGACGGAAGGAACCGATCATGGCCACCACGATTCCCGCCGAATACCCCGCCGAAGAGACCCAGCCCGGCACCGCCCTCCAACGCGTCAACGCGATCAACCCGCACAGCGGCAAGTTCTCCCACCAGGTCGTCTACCTGGGCACCGAGCGGCAGGCGCGGGCGGTGGCGGAGATCGGGTTCTGGGACCTTCGGCAGGCGCCAGCGCAGTACAACCACTTGTATTCGATCATTGCTGGGACCATACGCGACCCGGACCCTATGGATTGAGAGCGTTGATGGACGGCCCCGGTTCGCTGGGGCCCTCGTCATGTCAGGCGGTCTGCTTCTTCACCATTGCCGTCACAAGCCCCGACAGCGCCACCTGCGTCCGGTGCGGCACCTCCTCAATCACCCGCTGGACCGTCGCCATCTACTCATCCGTCAGGATGCCGCCCTCCTGGAACGCCTGGAGAACCTCGGCCACCATGGCGATGTTCGCGTCGCAGTACTTCCCTCTCCAGCCAGCAGTGGGCGCGGGACGGCGTCGCACAGGGAGTGCATCAGCAGCAGCAATGGCCGGACACGGTGCAGGAACGGGACGCCCCTGTCGGGGCGGTTGCGGCAGCTCGGGCAATTGACTGAACATATCCGGAACCGGATCACGCGCGCACCTCCTGCCGCTCGTGCTCGCCGGCGGCCCGCCACTGGTCTTCCACCGAGACGAGGTCGCCGTACAACTCGTTCAGGCTCTCGACGGTCGTTGTGTGCACGAGGGCCTTCGTGCCGTGGGGGCTTACAGACCTACGTTGGCCGCCTGGCTCATGCCCCATTGGCTCAACGCGGCAGGCGCTGAAGTGGCGAGGCGGCGCCCTTCCGGGCGACAACCGTCCGGGGCGCGGGTACTTCCCCACCCCAACGACGCACCAGGCACCATCTGCGGCCTACGGAAAGCAGCTTGTGTACGGATACATCGACTTCCCCACAACCCTGACGTTGGCTCAGCAAGTAGCAGACGAACTCGGCGCCGACTTCCGGGTCCAGCAATGGGACCGTGGTCCCTACTACGGTGTGCACCTGGCGCTGGTCAGCGGCGATCTGCGCATTGCTCTTCACCACAAGAACACGAGCGAGCGCGCTAAAGGGCGCCTACGACTTACGGGTCTCCCGCCGGGGCCCGAGCTCGATCGCGCCTTCCGCACCCGCACCTCTGGGTTGGAGATTTCGGCGCGGATGAACCGCCCGCCCGTTTCGATCGCCCGCCAGATCAACAGGACGCTGCTCCCCCGCTACCGCTCTCGCGCCGTCACCGAGCGCGCCCAGTGGGACCTCGACTTCCACCGGCACACCATCCGGGAAGCCGAAGCAGCTCGGCTGGCCGGTGTGCTACCTGGCGGACGCTATTTCCCGAACACCTGGATGGGCGTGTCCAGTACCGCCCGCTGGGACGCCCGCCGCGCACACGTGCACCGCGCACACGGGGGTATCCACGTGTTCAGCTCAGACGACGGTGACCTGACCTACACCGTGGACTTCACGGCGTTCCAGCTCAGCCCTGCGGAGCTGGAACGCCTCCTGGCCTTCGCGCGCAGCCTGACCCCGGCGGCGACACCAGGACAGGCCACGTCCACGCCAATGGGATGACCTCGACCCACACCTCGCGCATGGCCATTTGACCGGCGATCGACAGCCGGTCCTGGCCAACGCAGGAGCGCGCCCCAAGCAACGGGCTTGTCCGCCGAGCTCAACCCCGTCCGTACCCACGCGCGGGCCGGTCGATCCCAGGGACATGCCGGTCGCCGCTCTCTGTATTTTCCTTCCGCTTGTCCGCGCCCCTGGCGGGCCAGCGGGCCAGCGGCACCACCCTCCCCGTCCTGTGAAGGAGACGTGCTGCATGAGTGAAGATCGAAAACTCGCCGTGTCGAAGCTCTGGATTGCCCTCGTCATGCGCATACTGTTCGTGGTCGACCGTCTCATGCAGCGCCCATGGTCGCGCGCGCTGGTGTGGGTGGCCATCCTCATTTTCGGTGCCGCGGTGATTCTTCTCAGCGCTCTCGCCGCGCCTGAAGCCCCTGAGCGCCTACCGCCGGCGGCCACGAGCAGTGTCGTGAAGGCCGCCGCGGGTATCGGCTTCCTGCGCCATTGCCTCCGCCGCAAACGGGCAGGCAAAGGTACCTTCGCGGACGTAAGCGTCACCAGGGCACGTGCCGATGGTGACGGCATTCCCATCACCTTGTGGCACAACCTGCACCCCGACCGGCAGCTGGGCTGGCGACCTGACCATCCCATGGCTCCAGTCTTCACCTGCGCCCTGCATGTCCGTCCACTGCGGAGCGAGAGGGACAAGCGCCGGGACCTGGACGGTGTGCTCACCCGGTTCGGCCTCACCGCCGACCCTGCCGCTGACGACGATCTGCGCCGCTATCAGCGGTCTGGCCTACGCCCGCTGGACGTCGGCGACGTCATCGGCATCGATGACAGGCTACCGGGGCAGGGATGCCGGATTGCCGGCGACGGCCAGTGGTGGAGCGGCCCAAACTCCGAGGATTCTCGCTGGCACGTGAGTCCGTCCGGATGGCGTCTCGTTGTCGGCCCGCTGGCCGCGCACCTCGCCGACACCTCCTCCTCCGCATTGCCGCACGATGCGTACGACCTCATCACCGGTGCTGTCATGCAGTGGAAGATTCCCCCGCAGCATCGGTAATCGCGGCCTAGATCCGGCGTTCCCGTTCAGGCGGCCCCGCGCGGGGCCGCGACGCCCGCTGTTCCCCTGCCATCATCCGGCGCTGCAGCACACGAAGGTGGCCTGGCTGGCGCTGACTTCACCCAGAGCATCAGCGCCGCTGAGCGTGACGCGACCAAGGCTCTCTCACCTGGAGGTTCACCTCATGTTTCCCGACATTCCGCCGGACCGGCCCCTTCGTACGGTCGAGGCCAGCGCGGTGCTTGGTGCGACGCCGTACCTGCTCGGCTACCACCCCTGCAATGCCATCATCGCCATCGCCTTCACCTGCGAGACGCGGGTGGCGGGCGTAGCGTGCGTTGACCTGCCCGGGCCTGACGCCGACCTCGGAGCCATGGCCACGCACATCAAGCAATCTCTGGAGAACGGGTCCGATGCCGATCATGTCGTCCTGATCGGCTACGGCACCGAGGCCGCTGTGACGCCGCTGATGGACATGATGCGCTTTCTTCTGGACCACGAAAGCCGCCTGGACCTCATCGAGGCGTTGCGCTTCTGCGACAACACCTACTGGTCCTACGTCTGCAGCGACACCTGCTGCCCGCCCGAGGGCATCAGTTTCGACCCCACCTGCTCCCTCGCGGCCGCCGAAGCCACCATGTTCGGCCTGACCGCGCTGCCGGACGAGGCCGCGTACGCTGCCCAGTTTGCCTCCCTGGCCGGGGCGGCGCGCGAACAGATGCAGGCAGCGACCCGGCAGGTCCACGCCCAAGCCCGCGAACTGATGTCCCGCGACCACGATTGGCGCGCCGAGCTCCTCGACCGGATCGCATCCTCCTCCCGCGCCGTCGACCTCGGCCAGGAGCTCGACAACGTTCAGGTGGCCTGGCTGGAGACGCTCACCTCCTCGGCACTCCTGCGCGAACTGGCCGCGACGGTGGCCGAACCCGGTGAAGATCAGGTGCACCTACGTATGTGGAGCGAAGTACTGCGCCGCGTCGATCCAGCTGACGCCGTCGCTCCCGCGCTCCTGACCGCGAGTTATGCGCTGCGCAGCGGCGACGGCCCGGTCGCACAGATCGCGCTCCGCCGAGCTTTGGAGGCCGACCCAGGCAACCTCACCGCGCTGCATATGCAGCAGATCGCCAACACCGGTGTGACTCCCGCGCAGATCCGCTCCTACCAGCTCGCTCCCACAACCTTGGCCGCGCTGGCCGAACGCTTTCCCCAGGACACCCGGCCCCTCTTGCCGCAGGAGCCGCGGTGAGCGTTCCGACCAGAACGCGCGACAACATGCCCGAAGCCTTCGCCACCTACCTTCAGGACCTGCAGAGGATGCCGGTCCTCACCGCAGATGAGGAGGTGGAACTGGCCAAGCGCATCGAGGCCGGCCTGCTCGCCGGGGAACTCCTCGATACCCGGCCCGATCTGAAGGCTGAACTCCAGGCGGACCTGCGGACGCTACGCGACGAAGGTGAACGCGCCAAACAGCGCATGATCGAGTGCAACCTGCGGCTGGTCGTCAGCACCGTCAAGCGCATCCGCCGCCGACACCTTCCCCTGCCCGAGCTGATCGCCGAAGGCAACCTCGGGCTGATCCGTGCAGTGGAAAAGTTCGACTTCACCAAGGGCTACAAGTTCTCCACCTACGCCACGTGGTGGATCCGTCAGGCCGTTTTCCGCGGTCAGGACAAAACTGGACGGTTCGTCCGCTTGCCTAGCCACATCGAAGACAGACTCGTCAAGATCGACAAGGCGGTCCGGAGCCTGTCGCATACCTTGGGCCGGGAACCAACCCTCAAAGAGGTCGCCGCCACCGTCAACCTGGCCCCGCCCGCGATTGCGGACCTGCTGAGCATACGACTTCACCCGCTCAGCCTCGACGAACCGCTGACCGATGACCTTGGCACCTTGACCGACATCATCGGCGACGCCGCCCCCGACATCGCCGACACCATCGCCGAAGCCGACCACATCAACCAGTTTCACGCGCTGGTGCGAAGTCTTCCGGACCGGCAGGCCCGTGTCCTGATCCTGCGATACGGCCTCCTTGACGGACAGCCTCGGACGTTGGACGACGTTGGGCGCGAGTTCGGCGTGACGCGTGAACGTATCCGGCAGATCGAAACGAAGGCCCTGGCTGCCCTACGCGCACTGCTCGACGCATCACCGCTCGTGGAACACCTTCAGCCCACGGCATCTGCCGACGATTGACCCGCTGCCAGTTGGCAGCATGCCGCACAACCTCTTCGCTCCGGAAGGCCACGCCGCGCTGCGCGCGGTCGCCCTCCGGGCGAGCCTTCCTGCGCTCCGACGTTCCTCGGCCGCTCGAAATCAGGCAGCGGGAACCGCTCCCGCCCACCGGCAACGGGAGGTCAGCATGACCCGACGGCCCGCACTCACCCTAGACAGTTCCACAATCACCGTGGCGGTCTGGCACAACACCACCGGCATGTTCGCCGCCTGGCAGCCGGATGACGCGATGATCAAGGTGTTCGCCTTCCAGATCCCCGCCGAAGCTGCCCGTACACCTGATCGCGTCCTGGCTGAGACGTGGCGCATCTTCAACGTCGGCGATGACGAACTGGCTCGCTCCTACCGTGCCCGCCGGCTGCGGTCCCTGTCGGTCGGCGACGTCGTGGCCATCGGCGAGCTCGCCTGGGCTTACAACCCGATCGGCTATCGGCAGGTCGCCGGGCGGCTGACCGTCACCGACGTAGGCGTTGCGGGCTCCACCTCGCTCAACGGACCGCAGCCCACCTGACCCTTCCCATCTTCTTCCCACCGGCTCCTGGGCCGCTTCATCCGAGGCCTCCGGCCGCCTGCTCGTCAGGAACGGCGGAGGCCTCCTCATGCGCGCCCGAACCGACCCCAACGACGCTAGCGCCACCGGGGCGCTGCTCTCGATGAGGAGGCACCTCCCACCCCATGACCGTCATCATCACCACGGAACCGGAAACGGAAACCGACCATGACCAGCTCGGCTGCCCTCCTGACACAGCGGCCGTAGACCTGCCTGCCGAGCTCGACAGCGGCAAGGCCGGCGACGACGAAGCCGACAACGGAAACGACGACGATCTTTCCGGCCCCGACTACCCTCCCTTCGCGTGGATCCCCGACAAGCGGTTGCGGCCCCACCCCCGCAATGTGCGCGAGGATGACCTCGACCTCACCGACGCCTTCTGCCGTTCCCTCGAGGCTGGCATCAAGCAGGCGCTCCTGGTCTTTCCCGACCCGGACGGCAGCGGTGCCTTCATCGTCGAGGACGGCAACCGGCGGCTGCTCGGCTCCCGCAAGCGAGGCGTGACGCGCGAGTTCCCGTGCATGATCGACCCCGCGCTCGCCGACAATGTCGCTGACCAGTTCACCGACATGATCACCACCGCTGTGCAGCGCAAGGATCTGACCGCCCTGCAGCAGTCCATGGCTCTGTTCTCGGCCGAAGAGGCGGGTGGCAAAGTACGCGACATCGCCGCCAAGACCGGGCTGACGCAGAAGGACGTCAAGCGCGGCATGACGGCAGGCAAGATGGTGCGCAACAAGCGCGACGCGCTCATCAAGATCAAGCCTGAGAGCGACTGGACTCTGCTCGAGATGGGCCAGATGGCCGAATTCGCTGACGATGAGGCGGCGACGGAGTACATCACGAGCCGAGCCCATCGAGGCACCAGCGTCCAGCATGCGATCGCCTTCCTCAAGGAGGAGCGCCAGCTCGAAGCCGACCGCGCCAAGCTAAAAGCCGAGCTAGAAGCCGCCGGAGTCGCCGTCACTGACGACCTTCCCGACGGGGCGGTCCACCTCTACAGCCTGCCGGCCAAGAACGGCAAGAGCATCGACAAGCAGGCGCACGCCAACTGCCCCGGCCGCGGCGCCTACTTCACCTACCGCACCAACCTGTCGCACTACTGCGCCCAGCCAGACCAGCACGGCTACAAGCCGCACAGCGAGCAGAAGCGAACCCGGGACAAGAACGCTCTGCCGGTGAAGGTGGTCAAGGAGGGCAACACCGCCTGGAAGGCGTGCACGCAGCTGCGCCAGGACTTCATCAAGAGCGCGCTGTCCCGCAAGACAGACCCCGACCAGCAGGTACTGCGGTTCGTCTGCGCGCAGGTGGCGAAGGACATGCCGCACGAGGTGCGGGCCAAGTACGTACAGGGGTCCAGCCTTGGCTCCCGCAACCACATGATCGGTGCACCGCCGACCGCCGAGCAGATCGCCGCAGCCAAGCCCGGCCGGCTGGCCTGGCTGTTCCTGGCACCGCTCGCGGCCGCGTACGAGGAGACCATTTCCTCCACGAAAACGTCGCCCAGCTACGTCTGGCGGACGGACCGGCAGGGCGCAATCACTCGGGAGCAGACCGCCGTCTGGCTGCAGTTTCTAATCAGCCTCGGTTATGAGCCGTCCCTGCTCGAGAAGACGGTCGTCAGCAAGGTCCCCTACAAGGGCGAGCATGCCGGCGATGACGCGTTGGTGGACGACAAGACCGAGCCAGCCCTCGAGAGCGATGCCGGGAGCGACGCCGACCGCGGGCATGCCGAGCCGGACGAGGCCGAGCCGGACGAGGGCAGCCGTGAAGCCGAAGACGAAGACGACGTCGGCGACGGTGCCCGGTCGGTGCCGCGCGCGCTGAGCGACGACGCGGACACCTGGGCCGACCCTGAGAGCGACGCCGTCATGGGCGAGTTCGCCGACGCCTGACATCTCGTCCGCGACCAACATCACAACGGATCGACGTCCCAGACAAACCCCGAACGTCACCTTTTCTCCTATCACCTGCTCTGTGACGGCTCAGTGGCTTCGCTTCGCCCCAAACCGCCACAGAGCAGCTCTCCCTCCACCTGCCGTCGTTCTGAAAGGCGTCCATGACCGTCGCACTGCCCCTGCAGATCGCCACCCCGCTCACTGCCACCCACGAGGAGTTCTGCCCTCACGATCGTAAGCTGACCCCAGGTGAAGCAGGCCACATGTTCGGAGTCACGGCCGGAACCATGGCTCGCTGGGCCAAGGCCGGCAGGCTCAGTTACACCTGCACGCTAGGCGGGCAACGCCGCTACCCGGAAGGCGAACTGCGCGCCCTGCTGGTTCGCGTCTCTGGTTCGCGATGACCGGCACGATCCCGCCTCAGACCGCGGACACAGCATCAGCAGCCAGCCCATCCACGACCCCAGCAGCGGTACCGCTGGACGGCGGCGAAGCGAAATGGCTCCACCTTCTCTGGCAGATCCAAGCCAAGAGGGCTGAGCTCGATCGCATGGCCGAGCAAGCCATCGCGGTGATCCAGAACAAGCTCGGCAGCGCCGAAGAGGGCACATTGAACGGCGTCCCGGCCGTGCGCTGGCAGCACATCGCTGGCGGCATGCGCTTCGACAGCAAGGAATTCTTCAAAGCTCATCCCGACCTGATCCCCGAGAAGGTCATCTACTCCAAGGCCATCCCCCCGTCGCGTCGCTTCAAGCTCCTAGACCCGCCAGCAGGCGCAGGACCGTGACAACCCCGCCTGACCCGTTCACGGCGTTCACGAACGACGTGGACGCCGCGATCAGGCATGCCACCTCCCATCAACCCCGGTCGCTGCAGCAGCGGCCGGGCCCCTCCGACCTCGGCTGTCCCTGCGATCGAAAACTCGGCTACCAACTCGCCAAGGTGCCCCGCGTGCACTGGCCGACAGCCTGGTACAGCTACCTCGGCGTCGCTGGGCACGCACAACTGGCCAGCGACCTGGCGCGCGTTCAGATCCCGCCAGGCTTCGGCCTGACCGGTCCGCGCTTCCTGGTCGAACAGAAGAACCTCGTAGGGCAGCTGGCCGGCGACGACATCGACGGCACCAGCGACCTGTACGACCGCCTGACCGGCCGTGTCTTGGACTGGAAATTCGTCGGCAATAAGTCGCTCAAACGCTACCGCGTGCATGGGCCACCGCCGCAGTACAAGTCCCAGATCCACATCTACGGCAAAGGCTGGTGGATGCGCGGCCTGCCGATCACCGATGTGGTGATCGCCTTTCTGCCGCGCACCCAGGACCTGTCTGCGCGCTGGTACTGGCACGAGCCGTACGACGAACAGGTCGCTCTGGACGCCTTCACCCGCGCCGAAGAAGTGAACGAGGTCGTGCAAGTCCTTGGGCGAGAGGCATTGCCGTTGCTGAGCACCACCGCGGCCTGGTGCGAGAGCTGTCCCTACTTCCTGCCCGGCAGCACCGATCCCCGCATCGGCTGCCCTGGCGACTTCAGCCTCCCCACCCCGCCGTCGCCCATTCTTGCCACCGCTAGTCCCTAAGAAGGGGTTTCATGTCCTACCCGAATGCCGCACCGTACTACCCCCCGACGCAGCCACCGCAGACAACGACCGCTCCCCCCGCGCCGGCGTACCCGCAGGTTCAGGCGCAGCCCCCCGCGCCGGCGTACCCGCAGGTTCAGGCGCAGCCTCGCGCTGTGCTCTCACCTCCGACCACCGCGCGAGAGTTCCTGGCCCGCCATCTCAACAAGATTCGGGCACTGAACCGGCCCAAGATCCCTTCTGCGGAGTTCAAGGTTCCGGGCACGAAGGTCATCGGCGTGCTCGTCGAGAAGCCGCGAGTCATACAGCAGACCGAGTACATCACTCGCCGCCCGCTCTTCTTCTCTGACGGCACCCCCCGCATGCAGCTGCGCGTCGTGCTGGACACCGGGCAGTGCGACCCGAACATCCCGAACGACAACGGGTGGCGGGTCCTGTATCTCAAGGCAGCCAGCGCCGATGCGGTCGCACTCGCGATGGAAGCTGTCGGTGTCGAGGAGATGGACATCGGCGGGGTACTGTCGGTGACCTTCACCCAATGGGGTCAGGCGAACGGAAATGGGCACATCGGCAGGGAATGGGAGTCCGAGTACCTGCCGCCTGATCCGATCTTGCAGCAGCAGCCGCAGCAGGCTACGGCGATCTCGGCTCCGGCACCGCACATGCCTGCGGCTGGCTCCATCGCTTCGATGACGTCTCCCGTCCAGGCACCAGCTCAGGGCCAGACCCCGGGCCCGGTGCTGGCGCAGGCACCGGCTCAGGCCACGCCCCCGGTACCTGCGCCGACCGGCGCCCCGGCGGAGGTGACAGACCAACTGGCCGCCGCTGGTCTGGATGCCGCGACGCTCGCGCGGTTGGCCCAGCTCAGCCCGGCGGCGCTCGCCCGCCTGAACGCGCCCAGCGACGGTTAGACCAGCATCGGCCCAGGACCCGTCGGCCCTCGGTGAGGACCGACGGGCCATTGGCGCCTCATGACCAGTGCTGTGCTCCCACCGCCGGAGCCCCCAGCGGGCTGGCACGAGCACCGTACCTCGCATAAGGCGAAGGAGAGCCTTTCCTGATGTCCAACCCGGCGGCTATGGCTGCTCACGATCCCTCTGACGAGGCTTCCATTCTGGTCATCGGCTGGGAAGTGGTGATGACCACGCCCGACCTGAGAACCAACAAGTTCTACCGTGTCTTCCTGTCCGGCGATGACGTGGTGATCAACTACGGCCGACGGCACAAAAAGGGTCAGGTCCAGCGCCACTCTTGCGACTCCTTCGCGGCCGCTGCGGCCAAGGCTCGCAAACTCGCCACCGAGAAGCAGGCCAAGGGCTACGTGCCGTCGCTGCCCGTGACGCCTTTTCAGGTCAGTCAACGCGACTTCCAACGTGCTGACAGCGACCCCAGCAGTGCCCAGCGCGTCATCGACGCCTTCCTCGATCACGCTGCCAACGCGCACAGCGCGCCCTCCTGACGAGACCGAAAGGACCACCGGTCCCCGTGACTTCGCCGATAACCGCTCAGGTCGACGACCTCCTGAACCAGGTGACCTCTGACGACTTCCTCCCCACGCCGCCTGCCGGGGCGCCGGCGAGGTCAGCGCCGACGATTGCGACGCCGACGAGCGCGGCCACGATGGCGGCCATCGATCGCCTGCCCGACGATGTGCGCGAAGAGGCACACGCCCTCGCTCATGGAGGCAACGCTGTCGCCGCCCTTCGGCACCTCCAGGACAACGGTGTCAGCCTCATCGAGGCCAGACGCATCGCCAACCAACTCGCTACTCTGCCGAACACCACCCGGGTGACGCGCAAACCCCCGGTGGGCAAGCCCGGACCGCGCAAACCGGCCACCCTGAACCCGATCGGAGAACGCACCCGGCCTAATAGCCAGGTCTACAAGCCCCGCCACATCGGCGTACATGAAGACCTGGCACTGCTACGGGCCGCCCAGAACAGCCGCTCGCACGTTCTGCTGTATGGACCACCCGGCACCGGCAAGACCGCCATGGTGGAGGCCGCCTTCGCCTCCAACGACGGAGTCGGCTTGGAAACGCTTATCGGCAGCGCGGACACCACGGAGATGGATCTGCTGGGCACCTTCGTCCCAGCCGCGCCGGGGAGTGGCCAGCCCTGGGACTGGGCACCGGGTCCGCTGCACCGCTCGGTGATGAACGACGTTCCGCTCCTGATCGACGAGATCGCACTCATCGACCCTCGGGTGCTGCCCATCGTCTACGGGCTCATGGACGGCCGCGGTGTCTTGCACATCCCGGCCAACCCGCAACTGCCGCCCGTGCCGCTGCGCAAGAACTGGTTCCTCATCGCCGCGTGTAACCCTCACGTACCCGGTGCGAACCTGTCGGAGGCTCTGCTCAGCAGGTTTGACCACCACATCCTGGTGGAGTCCGACTGGGACCTCGCGCGTGAGCTCGGCGTCTCGGGTGACATCGTGACGATCTCGAAGAATCTCGACCTCAAGCGCCGCAAGGGGCAGCTCACCTGGTCCCCGCAGCTGCGCGACCTGCTGTCCTTCCGCAATCTGGCCGACCAGTTGGGCGGGGAATATGCAGCCGCCAACCTGGTTTCCAAGGCTCAGAATGAGGATGACCGCAACGAGATCATGCAGGCACTGAAGACCAAGTTCCCGAAGATCGTGCCCCTCGCGGTAGGCCCCCGGTACGGCATATGACGAGCCGGTTGCGCCTCACCGCACCAGCGCCGGGGGTCAGCCCGGCGCTGGTAGAGGCTCGCGACGAACTGACCGCCCGGACCAACGACATCATCAATGTGCTGGCCGATCGTGACGATCTGCTCTTGCACGTGGTGTGGAATCAACCCGACGATGCGCCGCCGGCCATGTTCGATCCCGAACGCGCCGAGGTCTTCATCAACGCCGACCGAGCATTCGCCCTCGGCACCCATCCGGATCAGATCGACCCGACCACAGTAGAGGGGCGGCTGGCTCACCCCGTGCTCGTGGGTTTGTGCGCGCACGAGAGCGGCCACGCACGCCGACCGCCATGGTCGGCGGAGGAACTGCACCGTCTGGCAGGATCGCCCGCCGTCGCCGAGGTGACGACTCTTCTGGAGGAGTTGTGCGTTGAGGCGCTGCAACTGGATAAACGGCCGACATCGCGCCGATGGCTCCGCGCATCCGCCCAACACGTGCTGGAACCTTCGCAGGCTCTGCCCACCAACCTGACGCCCAGCCAGCAGCGGTGGCTAGCCGCCAGAGCGGCGCTGCTGGTGCTCGGCCGAGTCGATGTGGGCGTGCTCGACCCCACCGACGTCAGCGCGGTCACCGCTGCCGTCGGCACGGAGTTCGGCCAGCAGACACTCCAGCAGTTGCAAGACCTGTGGTGCGAGGCGCTCGCGCTGGCCGAAGGCAGCCTTCCAGATCTGGTGGAGATCGCCCGGCGATTCGTCCAGGTGGCCAACCTGACCGAAGACCCGCTCGCCCAGCAGACGGCTGCCGCGCTCGGCCTGGTCTGCACGGCCCACGCAGGCGACTCGGACGATGACGCCGACTCTGCTGATGCCGGCGTTCCCGGCGCCGACCTACCATCTCCCGCAGCGGGCGACGAGCAGACAGAGCAGGCAGATTCAGCTCAGGCGAACCCCCTGTTGGCCGCCGTGGCTCAGGCCGCCCACGCGGTCGCCGACGATACGGCCCAACAGGCCGCGGCCGACCTCGCCGACCTCGCCGACCAGCAGGCCGGCCGCGGTCCCGACCAGAATCTGCTCAAGAGCCGTGCCCAGGAGAATGCTGCCCGCCATTCCGCGCAAAACCAGGCAGGCAAGGTCTTCGGCGGCAAGGGCGCGGGAAGGACGACTTCCAAGAGCGGCCCCGTCCGCGGCTGGCGCGCGCCGAACTCGCAGGAACGCATCGCTGCCAACCTTCTGGCGGCCCGGCTCCGCCAGGCCCGCTTCCGCGATCGGCATATCACCGTCGTGCCCAGCGCGGTCCCACCGGGCCGGTTGCTGGGCCGCTCGGCCATGCTCGGTGAAGCGCAACGGTCCCAAGGCCTGCCGATCACCGCGCAGCCGTTCCGGCAGCGCCGCACAGCTCACGTTGACCAGCCCCCGCTGGCGGTCGGCATTGCGGTGGACGTGTCCGGTTCCATGCAGCACACCGCCGACGCCATGGCGTCGGCGTCGTGGGTGATCGCGCACGCGGCCGCTCAGATTCAAGGCCGATCCGCGTGCGCAGCATGGGGCAGTGCTGTCACCGCCGTGACCTGGCCCGGCCGACCGCCCGAGCAGGTCCCGCAGCTGATCGCCAACGAGGGCACCGAGGTGCTGGCCCAAGCTATTGACGCTCTGGACGGCGCGCTGAACCTCG
This sequence comes from Nonomuraea maheshkhaliensis, assembly GCF_039529435.1. Lineage (NCBI taxonomy): Bacteria > Bacillati > Actinomycetota > Actinomycetes > Streptosporangiales > Streptosporangiaceae > Nonomuraea > Nonomuraea maheshkhaliensis. Next base: position 71,556 of record NZ_BAAAMU010000011.1, on the reverse strand, counting down.
CCACCGGACGAGGGGCACGCCTGCTCGTGATCGCCTCTGATGGCGACACGGACAACGCCGATGTCCGCGCCTCTACCCGGAAGATCAACCGGCTCGTTGCCAATCGATGCGGCGTGCTGTGGCTGTGCCTGGACGGCACCGCCACAGTGCTCGGCAAAGCGGTCGCCGTGCACGCCACCACCCCCAAGGACGTCGCCCTCGCCCTGGGCCAGGCGGCCGTCACCGCGCTACGCCAAGCCAGCGCCTGACCGGCAAGCGCCGGCGGGCCCCACCCCCGAATGTAGGAGATCCATGTCCCTCACCCCCGACGAGAGCGAGCAGATCCACCGGATCGCCGTCGCCGACGCCCGCCTCGCCGACGTAAGCGTCGACACCACTCCCCTGGCCCATCTGCACGAGATGAACGAGGACGAGGCGATCGAGGCGATCGATAGCGTCAACCGCGCGATCATGTTCGACGGCCTGTAAAGAGTGACCCTTCACAAGCCCCGACGTCTGGCGACCTGCCCGATGCAGGGCGGGCTGGTCGTTCCCGCCGTCGTCGCCCGCCACCGCTCAGGCCGGGCCCTGTTCGGCATCAACCACCCGAACCGGGCCAACGACTGCCTCCTCGGCAAGCTGTGCGGCACCTGCGGCCAGCCGCTGTCGGCCCGCCCCGGCGGGCGCTACGCGCTGCTGCTGCGCCTGGCCGACATCATCCGCGGCTATTCCAGCGAGCCGGCGCTGCACGCCTCTGATTGCGCTCGCTACGCCATCGCCGCTTGCCCGGCCATGAACGGACAAATGGCCCACTACCGGGCTGCTCCGCGCGACCTGGAAGCTGATCGATGCGGCGACCCCAAGTGTGATTGCCACCGGTGGACCAACTCCGATGATCATCGCAGGCGTGCCGGCGCTCCCATCCCGCCGTTCTATCTGGCGACCTACCGGCAGGAGCAATACCGGCCGCACTGGGGCTCCCGCAGCGGACACGAGGATGTCCTGCTCGGGGTCGCTCTGGCCGGCGTCGAACCGATGTCCGTGCGCCTGGTCACGCCCCGCGAACTGTCCATCCTCGATCTGGCAGGCGCTCTGTGATGGGCCGCCTGGCCGCCGAAGGACCGCCATGAGCAACGCCGAGGGCGTGCACTACCTCAACCTGACGCGCGGCCTGCTGTGCGCACCACACGTGCCCAATCCCCGCTACCTGCGGCTGCAGTCCACCTGGTGTGAGCAAAAGCGTTGGGCCGATGTCCTCTGGACGCTTGGCCCGGATTTCTACCAGCACCTGGCATCAGGGCCCGTGACCGTGCACGACGTCAGCGAGCGGCCCCGCACCACGCGTGCCTGCTGGCAAGGGCTGGCCTGGGTGCGCTTCGCCTGCGAACGACTCTGGGACGCCTCGGCCAATCCGGCGATCGTGCGCAGCGGGCACGACATGACGGCCTACTTCGCCAGGGAACTCACCCGATTGGACGACCGCGTCACCAAGTTCGTCCGCTACTTCGGCCGCTCTTATGAGGGGCGGCCGCTGAGCATCACCATCTGCCCCGGTGACCCGGCCATGGTTCGTCAAGCCAGCGCTGACGCCGCGCCGGACTGACCTGCCTCACCCTCTCTACGCACCCGCCGCTCGAGCCGCGCCTTCCGGCAGTCCGCTGTCGCACATCGAAAGAGTCTTATGTCTGGCCACACCTCTGATCTCGGCGAACCCAGCAAGGGGCCGCCCCCGACGTCGATCCCCTCCACCCGCAGAACGATCATCATCAGTGATACGGACGCCGTCGAGGCTATCCACCGCCGGCTCAACCGTCCCGGCCAGTGGAATCCGGACACCCTCAACGAGGTCTCCCAGCTCATTGAGGCCACGGGCCGGCCGATCGTGGAACCCGATGCCATCGCTGACATCGAGGTCGAGCTGATGGAAAGCAGCCGTGACTGGCCAATCGCGCACACAGAGGTCGACGGCCTGCTGACCGCCTACGTCTTCCAAACCAGCGACGCTATGATCGTTGTCGATCTGCACGGCCGCGACGACAGCACATCTGGCCGGCTGCGTGTCCTGCTGGACGGCAAGCTCATCGCCGGGCCGCCGTTTCCCGACGCCGACACGCCCCTGCCTGGCACCGGTGCCACCGACGCCAGCCAGCAGATGACCGACGCTGTTCAGCTCGTCGCCCTCGCCCTTAACACCGCCCATGGGGAAGCTCGCTCCCAGCACCGCGACAAGGAGGTCCTCACCCGCATCGTCGGCGCAATCGCCGACGCCCTGTACGGCCACGACACCTTCGACGCCTCAGGAAAGCGGCGCCGTTTCGTCGAGTTGTGCCTCCAGCAGGTGCTCGCAAAGGGGATCACGTGAAGCGAGTCGACACTCAGAGCTCCGTCCCATCGGGCCGCCGAACCCGCCTGGAGATCCGGATCGAGATTCCCGTACACCACATCAAGCCGATGGTGTGCCGTGACCGGGCCTACAACTCCTGGCTCCGGCCCGTCCTCCTGCAACTCACCTACACTGCCACGGACCAGACCGACACATGGGATGTCACCTGGCGGGTCGGAGGTGAGGCTCTGACCGGTAAGCAGCACCCGACCGGTCACAACGCCTTTGTCGGCAGCCAGTTCTACGCGCGGGCGGAATGGCCCGAGTGGATCACCGATGAGGCGGCAAAGCATCAGCCATCGCCAGCGGTGCTTGCGGTATTGAGCGCCGTTCCGGCCGAGAATCCGACGGCTGGAACACCGCAGTCGTCCCGTCTTCTCCTCCTGCCCGCCGCGCTCCTGCGCTGGGCACGGTTGCGCCATCGCCGAGCCGTATCCCCACATCGCGGCACCTGACCTGTTGCTTCCTTGCGGCCGCCTCGTCCATCCGCCGACCGCGGATGGACGTCTTCATCTCAATGGCTAGGAGAGCATTTGACCTCGATCAACCCGGTCGGCTGGCGGCACATCGAGCTCGTCGTCGATCGGTCGGCCTCCATGGCGCCGCGCAAGGACGAGACAGAGCGGGTGGTGCGCGCCTTCCTGCTCGAGCAGAGCCACACCGACGGCCTGATCACAGTGTCCCTGACCCAGTTCAACCACGAGGTTGAGACGTTGTTCGCCAACTGCGAGCTGTCGCGCGTGGCCGACTTCACGCTGACGCCTCGCGGGGACACGGCACTGCTGGATGCGGTCGGGAACACCATCCACCGGGCCCGCCGCTTCGTTCGCAGCCTGCCCAAGGCGTTCCGGCCCGACGAGATTCTCACCGTCGTCTTGACCGACGCTGAGGAGAACGCCTCTGAGGTGTTCAACGAGTCCTCGATCCGCGCGCTGATCGAGGGACAGCAGAGCAAAAGGCGCCCCCTGTGGACGTTCATCCTCCTCAGCGCCGACGAGACCGAACATGCGCTGGCCCGGCGAATCGGCATCCCTTCGGACGCGGTCATCCGCTACTACCACGACCACATCGAGGAGTTCTTCCCGTCAGCGAGTCAGATCATCGTCCCCGTACCTCAGACCGGACACCATGGCTCCACCATCTTGTGCCGGAGGCTTGCTTCTCCTCCTAACGGAGGGGGCCATCCTGCGGACACTGAGCCGGTCCATCAGCGCCAAGACATACCTGCCCCGCTGCCGGCGCAATTTCAGGACCGCGCCGAGGGCGAGCGGCTCCCCGCGTGGGTGGCAGGCATGAGCAGCGATCCCCTGATTGTCGACATCGTCCGGCAGGCGCTGAAGACGTCGAGCAGCTCGTGGAGCTCGAACAGTGAGGAGGATGAGGACGGGGAGGCAGCGATCGTCTACCAACTCGACCCGGACGAGGCGGCCGTGAACGTCGTGGAGAGGCTACGCATGGCCGGGTTCGACGTGGTGGCCCGACAGGGCGAGTCTCCACCGGAGAAAGCGTCGCTGCCGGTCCTTGGCCCGAGTTCCTACATCGTCGCGGAACTATTGGAGCCAGGGCGAGCGGTGCTGCGCGAGGCCGAGGAGATCCGCAGTGGCCAGTGGATTGCGCCGGCGCCCTGCTGCGACCGGTGGGCGCGCCTGCCCGCCCCTCCCGACACCGATGATGACGAGGTGGAACAGGACGGGAACCCGGTGTTCTGCAACGCCTGCAAGATCCTCTACGCCGTGCGTTGGCAGCAGGACATCGACGAGGGGGAGCCGTCCTGGATCGCGTCCTTTCAGGTCACCCGCACGAAGGTGGCCACCACCACCGCCGACTACCGAAAGGCAACACGAGGCGATGAGTGATCGGCACTGGCCAGTGTTGAGGGCGGCGATCTCCGATCACATCCGGAATGTCGGCTGGGCACTGCAAGGCGTCGGTGACCCGACGACGCCGTGGATCTACACGATCGGATTGTGCGACCGCGGGCATCCAGAGCTCATCATCACGGGAATCAATTTCCATGCCGGCGGCACCGTACTGAACCGGATCGGCACGTGCGTGAGGCGCGGCCTCAACGTTAGCAACCCGTCCCTGCTCGCAAAGGAGTTCGGCCACGACCCCGCGGTCCTGAACCTCCGCCCCGTCGATCCGACGTGGCACGACACGCACCTGTTCAACATCGCGCGCTCCTACTGGGGCAGCGACCCCGCCACCATGCAGGTGGTCATGGCCGACAAGGAAGGCCGCTTCCCCTGGGACACCGGCCACCAACTCGGCATCGACCAGCCCCAACTGTGGGAGCCCTGGCCCGGCGGCTGGCCCAACGACCCTGTGATCAACCCCGAGCCGGGGACGGCGACGTGATCCTGCGCGAGGCCATAGAGCTCCTGCTCAAGGCAGCCGACGTGCAGGAGGCGAATGGGCTCCACCAGGTCGGCTGGTACGACCGCGGCCAGGCCGCCACCCTGCTCCTGGATCCACGCAAGTGCCGGGTGTGCCCGATCGGCGCGATCGCCACCGCGGCCGGCCTGTTCCCGTCTGAGATCACCAGCAGCTATTCCGGCGCCCAACGTTCACGGCAGGCCGCAGTGCTCCTGGCCACCTATCTCATCGAGCACCGGCTGGCCGAACCGCCCCACGACGGGGGCATCGGCGACATCGAAGTGGGCGAAGCCATTAACGTGATCGGCCCGAACTGGGCGGACAAGCCTGGCCAGACAGCGTCCTCCCTTGCCACGACGATGCGGGCGGCCGCCGCGTAGAACCCGGGCTGGCTGGCCCCCGCTTCGTTTCCTCCCTCCTGCCGAAAGGCGTTCCCCGAGGACCGACATCGTGTTGTACGACCACGCCACAGCACCCGCACCCACCATCACCTACACCTCCGGAAAGCCGCGCCCTCTTAACCGGCGTAGTGTTCAGGTGGTCAGGCCAATGCGCGCTGTGCCGCGAGACGATTCGTTGGCGGCGCGAGGACCGGACCAAGCTCCCCACCATCCCTAAGGCGTGCCCCGCGTGCGGGAAGGAGAAGCGGCGATACTGGGAACCTTCGACAGGCCTGCTGACTCATCGCCTGGATACGTCGGCAACGCCGTGAGCGAGGAGAGCGTCCGCGACCACGCCGCGCACATCTACGACATGCTCGACGGCTACCACCCAATGCCTCCTTCGACGACCTGAAAAGTGAGCACCACGACGAGTTTCTGCGCTCCGTAGCTGCCAGCTTTCACGAGCTCGACCAGCCATGGCCAACCACCTCCGATCCTTTCCCAGGACCCAAACCTGAACACGTCCCAGGCGCGATGCCCATCCAGGCATTCGCCAAGGAAGGAAACCCATAGACACCGAGGAACTCCTTGGCGACTCAGCCCGTCATATCCACATCGCTGGCGGGCAGCAGCAACTCGTCCTGCCCGGAACACTGTGGCCAGCGGGCTGCAACCGCGGGCAGGCAGATCCTCTGTTCTTCGCCCCGCTCACCAAACGGCAGGCGAACGAACTACTCATCGCCTTCGACCACCCACTCGGCCCTTACACCCGCCCTTTCGGCTACCAGGCATGGGGTCTGGCAATTGATGGCCAAGCCGTCGCCGTCGCCGTTTCCGGTTCCACGGTGGGCGCGCGCGCCGCCGGCTTCGCGCGCCAGGAAGTCGTGGATCTAGCCCGCATAGCACGTCATCCGGCGCATCCGGGAATCATGCGGGTCATGCTGCGGCTCTGGCGAGATTATCTGGGACCTCGCTGGGACTACTGGCCTGTCAAAGCCGCGGTCAGCTACGCGCTGCCGGGCAAAACCGGGAACCTCTACCGCTTCGACGGGTGGCAAAAGGCGGGAGCGTGCAAGCCCTGGGCCGGCGGCGGCACCTGGAGCAAACCCTCCAAGGCGAACGCGATGGCGGACGGAATCAAGAGCGTCTTCGTGTACGAGTACCCGTCGATCACCACATCGTGACCGCTGTTTTGATCATCGCTCGGGTGTGGGGGTTAGCGACCGCAGCAGCAGTCGTCACCTACGCCCACATCCGACAGCATCCACGAGCGCCGTCAAGAAGTCAGTACCCGGAGAGCTGTTCCGCTCTTCGGGAGCAGCCGCAAGGGGGAGAACCAATTAGCGCCATGACCCGGCCTGTCTTCTATGAGCAGGACGATGATACTGCGGGCCAGCCGACCGCCACCATGTACTGGGTTCCGCTCTCAGCTCCCAATGAGCTGACCGAGGCACAGGCCAAGGAACTCGACCCCACTCCAGGCACTGCCACTCTCTGCAACGAGTGTGAGGAGTGGATCAACGATGCCAACTCCGCCATGTGCAATATCGACCATGCTCCGTGGTGCTCGCTGTACCCCAAGGTGGTGCTTTGCAAGGTCTGCGGCAAGCTCGCCGACAGGGCGATGGCGCACCGGCACGACGGCGGCTGGGTCGGGCATGAGAGTTGCTGGGAGGAGCGACTGCGCGCCACTGAGTAGCCAGCACCTGTCACAACCCGTCCACCAGAGTTACGGCCAGGCCCTCATCCGAGAAGGCGCTCTATGAGTGAAAGAGGTGTGACGACCAATCTCGCCGTCACCGTGTATTGCGACAACGAACGCACGACTCAGAAATTGTCATAGCCGACCAACACCGTGCATTTGATGAAGCGCGGCATGCAGGTCACTTCGACCGCGCCTGATCAAGATCGAGATCGGCGTAGATCACGACCCCGAGCCATTCACGCCGCAAAGTGGCGCCGCCGATAACGTGACGGCCTGCACAACTACGCGGCTCACGACCTCGAAAGGCGCGCATGAGCATCTACCGGCTTCCGCTGGAAGCCAACGGCCACCTCATTTCACGCAAGAGCGAACTCGAGGTGCTCCGACTGGACATCGGTGGCCAACTGGTCGTTTTCGGTGAGGACCATTACCGCTGCGCCTTCTGCGACCAATGGCCGACGTTCAACATCACCGAGGCCGTGGTCGCGGTGCGGGACCCCTGTCCCTATCCGGACGGTATCACCACCACGATCACGTTCAACATCCCGTCTGGGAAGCTCCTGGTTGCCGACGATTTGCGTCCCATCTATGACTGGTATGACACGAACTTCGCCAGCTATAGCTCGGCCATCGGCAAGGCTCAAGCGATCAAAGCGATGGCCGCCATCGGATGCGCTTTCGGCCCGGCAAGTAATTGTGGGCTCGGCCTCTACCGCACCGGCCCGGACAATTACATCATCGCCACCCCGACGTACGACGATGACGACAATCCATCGATCGCCGAAGACACCCAACTGGCGAAGATCTGCACGGATCTGTGGGCGTACTCGATGGTTGATTTCCAAGCGTGGAAGACTCGAGGGGGCGATCCGGCGAAGCTCGGCTATGGCGACACCGTCGTGGACATTCCACCGGGTACGTATCAGGTCGTGCATCACTCCGGGGAACGCGGTTTCGAGTGGGATATCGCCGAAACCGTGGTCTGGGCTCACATGGAGCGTATCGCCTGTCCAGGAGATCAGCGCTCTGGAGCACGTCCAGTTGCACCCCCAACTTAGCAGCGTATGGCCATTCACGATGGCCTCGCCCGAATGGACTGCGGGCCCAGCCCGCGTTTCAGCACCAGCTGGCCGACCGTCATGGGACATTGGCCGGCGAACCACCGAGAACCCGGCGAAGGGGCCACTGTGCAGTTCGTGTCGGTGAGTGACTCATTCGATCACAGTGCCCCGCCCGCCTGGTATGCCGAGGGCCAGCGCCGGATCGCAGAGTGCGCCGCCCGGCAGACGGGCCATCTCTGGACCGTCGAAGGCGATCGCGGTGAGTGCCCCTGGCTGTCATGCGCCGATTGCGCCGCCGACGGCGCGGACGTTTACCCGGACATCATTGACATCCTTGATGACGGAGAGTTCCAGCTGGGCGGCCGGACCATTCGGTTCGGTGAGGAACTGCCCGACAACGAGACCAGCGTCTTCGTGATACCGGTCAGTGTCAAGGTCGAGGCGAATGAGCACCACACCCTCAACGGTCACGATTGGGATGTAGCGATTCACGTCGTCGACCGCTCGGCCGACCTCTGAGCACTGCATTCTCTGTTCTGACCCATCGTCGTGAACCAGGCACTCCCCCGGCTCCCCATACCGCTGCCGCCGGCCCCTCACCTCACCGCTTCGGCCGAAAGATCTCGACTGTTCGCGCTGTCTTACGGATCGCCGGAAGTCGTTCGCTGAGCCCAGCCATCGGCCGGACCCCGCAGATCGATTTCACCCTGGCCGGCGCCACGCGCTCATCTCCACTTCGAGGAGACACCTCAGCATGACGACCGCTCTGGTCACCCCACCCACTAAACAGCCAGGCATCACGGCAGCCTACGCTCGCGCGCTGCTATTCCTCGCCCAAGGTCATACGCCCAAGGACGCTGCCGCTGCCACCGGGGTTCCCTTCAACCGTCTCGTTGACCTCGCCCGCAAACAGGGGTGGGCCATCCACCCCACCAACCAACGTGCCACCGACTCCAGTCGCGACGACTTCACCCCTGTCTTGGACCCCGAACTCGTCGCCTTGGCCGCCACGTGGACCGGCCAGCCCCGCATCATCGGTAGCGAGGACAAGCAGCTCAGCGCTAGCGAGTTGCTCGCCGCCGCCGCCACCTGCGACGATCACAAGGTGCGGACCGCGCTCAACAGCGCCATGAAGGCCCTGGACAAGCTTCGCACCGCCTACAACAGCGTCGTTGAGCAGGAGGCCGCCGCAGCTCAGCACGAAGCTGCGAAGCAGGCCGCGGCCAAGCGCGTCGCCGACCTCAAGCGGGAACTGCTCGCCGCCCGCGAGCAGGCCAAAGCACTGGGTGCCAGCACCACGCGCGCTTCCCGTGGCGGCGACCGTGGACGCGACCGCAGGATCCGTGAGTGGGCCAAAACTCGGGGTCTCCCCGTCAGTGACCGCGGCCAGATCTCCCGAGACATTCGCGCTCAATACGAGGCCGCCCATCAGCAACGAACCGCTTGAACAACCCGGCATGCGCGCTAGCAACACCCTGATCACATCGACCCGATGTAGCACTCCCACCACGCCAGCCAGTGCCAACGATCCCGCACCGGCATGACTACGGCTGGGCCGGTCTCAGGTGCTGGCGGGACGAACGGCTGCGCGCCACCGATGATGAGCCGCCGAGCGCGGCCCGTCCACAGAAGCGCAGGTCACCCAGTAGACGAGCTCTCCACGGGGCAAAGAGGCGTGATGACCAAGCTCGCCGTGCTGCAGACTCTCGACCTCCATCGTCCGGAGGCATACCCATCTTGAGCGACCTCAGAAACGGGCTGTTCGTCATATCCCTATCGGGGCGGGCCGAGGCCGATCCTGAGTGGAGCGCCGGGTACGCGATCACTCCAGACCGACCGAAGGACGCATGCCAGGTAGAAATTGACCTGGCTGCCATCACCGATGAGCAGTGGCAGGAGCTGCAGATACGCGGCGGCAAGACCGACGGGAAGGAGGCGTTCGAACAGGGTTTGCAAAACCTCCTAACATCCCTGGGCTACACGTTGCTCGGTGAGGTCGACGTGGTGGACCTCACCAGCGTCGAAGGTTAAGAAGCGTCATGGAAACTGTGCCCGGGTGGGCTACCAAAGATGATCTCTACCGGAGGTCCTGGCGGCCCTGCCTGCCCAGACATCGAGGAAATCGGGACGTGTAACTTCATCCTCTTCAGAGCGGGGGCTTCCCAGTGCAAGCCCTGGCCGCGACAGTCGTGGCGGGCCGGCCGCACCACCACACCGGGGGTTCGCCACGACCAGCGGACACACGGTCAAAGCGAGAGATTGCGGCCGCGCGGCCAGCCTTGTACTTCGCGAGTACGCGCCGCTGGGTGTGCGCCCGACACCGTACGACTCCTCCGCCCCGTCGAGCAGGGCACGATGAACCGTTGCGCAACCTCATTTCGAACCTTGGGCTGGAACGCGAGCACGCTGCATAGCGCACCACCATACTTCGCGCGCCCACAGCGACCTGCTATTCGAGCAGGGCAAACGGTGTATCGATGTCTCCACAGCGCGCACATGCCGAAGGTCGCCCGCCTTGCCCTGCACGGCCACGTCCGCACCCATCAGGAGGAACCATTGACGGCTGGATCTCCAGCTCCGGACCCTGATCGCGACGCATCCGGTCCCGGAGCAGATCGCGATATGGGTTCCCTGAGCACACCTACCCATCAGCTCTCCCTTACCCAGTTGCACGGCTGGCGCTTCCTCTGCTGCGGCTGCACCGTGTGCTACCAGGGAAGCCCACATCGCTTCTCCCTGTATTTCTCCGTCAAGGAACGATGCCTGCAAGCCGAGGAGTTGGCCGACGCTCGGATGGAGCAAACTCTTGCCGACCTCAATCCCTTCCGCGCTCCTCGCAGTCACACCGATCGGAGGGCCAGCTTCGCCGCCCGCCGAGATCTGTACGTCAGGACCATGCTGCACTACGGGCCCGATCCCGTCATCGACCCGGAAGGGTTCCAGCAGTGGAAGACCGCTGCCGAACAGCAGATCCCTCCTTATGGGTACACCCCCGGCGGGCGTGCCATCGGTAGTAAGGACGACCCTGACTTCGACCGCGCCGCGTGTGCGTGCGGCTTCGCCTGGGCCGCGGCCCACAGCCCCGGCGACGGCACCGGATGTCCTGAGCACCTACAGCCCCGGCACATCCGCCATCCCAACCTCGATACCCCCGCCGATCTGGAGTTCCGCGCTCGGTACGAGAGGTGGGTCACCGAGGTCGCCGAGCGCCGAGCGCAGCGTGCACGCAGCGCCTTTCGCCTGGTCTGAACGTCAAGTTCATGGACACGCATGAGAGTACGGGACCACATCACTCGCCGTGCGGCAGAGCAATACCTGCCGCACGAACTGCACAGAGCAGCCGTGCGCGTTGCTCACGCGCTGCTAGCGGCCGGGTATGGCACCGGTGCCGTGGCTGACGTTCCTCATCTGGCGCAGCGGATCCACCGTGCCGCCGAGGAATCGGACTACGACGTCCTATCCGAGATCGCAACGACCTGGTACACCCCCGGCATCATGTATGGCAACTCGCGCACCTACACCCCATTGCCCGGCATGACCGAGGCGCAGAAGCGAGCTGCTGCCGCCTTTTCGTCGTACCTCGCCGGAGTGCGTTATGGCCGCGACGGAGATCCACGCGACGCGCTCAACTTCCTCCACTCCTCCTGGAGTTGCGCCGAGCAGTCGGATGGCAAGCAAGTCCAGGTGGCGTTCCAGCCCAGCGGGTACGCCATCGAGGGTTACGCGCAACCGCCTCTGTCGGCCACATAGATCGCTTCGTTCCACCGCCCGAAGCGGAGAGGCGACCCAGCAAACACCGCGGTGCTGAGTCGGGCCCGGCGCCTTCCATGGGTCTCCAGCGGAACCTCTCCGCGTGTCAAGGCCACGCCTGCGGCGGACCTTGACACGCTCCGAGAACCCGCTGGCGAGAGGACCCAGGCGCCGAACCTCAACCGGCTGCCTTCCATTTCATGGCGAATCTTTCTGCCTGGGAGGCTTCATGTCGCAGGAGCATCACGACCTGCTCGCACGTCTCATCCTTCTTCGCATCTCCACGCCCGGGGACACCGGCATGGGCCAGCTGGTCCACCGGCTCACCCCGACGGGAGTCGTCGAAGCGCTCCGCTCGGGCGACAATCTCGATGCGTTTCGCCCTGAGGGTAAGCCCACCGCGGACTGGGCCCAGGCATGCCAGCGGTGGCGAACCGCGCTAGCAAAGGCGAACCCGGAGGCCGACCTAGAGGCGGGCCAGAAACTCGAAGCCGACCTGGTCATACCCGGCGACCCAGACTGGCCGGCGCAGATGAACGACCTCGGTGCGGCCGCACCGCATGCCCTGTGGGTGAGGGGAGAGGCAAACGTCGCTCCGGCGTTCGACAGATCGATCGCGATCGTGGGGGCTCGCGCAGCCACCCCCTATGGAGTGCAGGTCGCGTTCAACTTCGCAGGTCACCTTGGTAGCAACGGATGGAACACCATCTCAGGTGGCGCACGTGGAATCGACTATTCCGCTCACCGTGGCGCGCTGGCCGCGGGCGGCCCGACGATCGCGGTTCTGGCCAGCGGAGTCGACATCACATACCCCTCCGGCCATCGCCGCCTGTTCCAGGCGATCATGGCCCACGGAGCGCTGGTCAGCGAGGCCCCGATCGGCGTACGCCCTGCCCGGCATCGCTTCCTTTCCCGTAACCGCATCGTGGCCGTCAGCCGAGCCACGGTGGTCGTGGAAGCCGCGCTACACAGCGGCACCATGAACACCGCCCGACACGCGCACGACCTCGGCCGGCTTCTCGCCGCAGTCCCGGGCCTGGTGACCTCTGAGCAGTCACGCGGCTGCCATCGCCTGATGAGCCGCGGTCACGCACGCTGCGTGTCCGCGCCGAGAGAACTGCTCGACCTGCTGCAGCCATAACCCCCGGCGGTTCCGCCCTCGCTGTGCTGGCGACTCCTCTCCGCACCCGGCACGGCGAGGGCTTCGTCATGCCCATTTCCGCCCATCCACGAAAGGCCCTGCCATGTGTTTTCTCCGCCGTCCCCGCATCACCGAGGCCGATGCCACCCAGAAGTACGGATCGGACACGCTGAACACGCTTGCTACCACGCGTGAGGTCATCCCGGCGTGGGAGGCAAACGGCCGGATTTACGACGCCCAGAAGCTCGAGAAGGCGGCCAAGAAGCTCGACCGGGCGGCCAGACGAAGGGCCAAGTGACATCGCCGCTCCACCGGCCGGAGCCCTCCTTGCTGGGCTACAGACAACGCATACGGCCCTGCTGATCCAGGAACCAGACCCGCCCGCGTGCCAGACCAGCCACCGGCCCGACGCTCCGCGCGGCCACCAGCCCAATGCCTCGCCCCTGCTCGAAAGGATCCCAGCATGAGCTTCGCTCGCCGCACCGACCACACAGCCAAGAGCCTGCGCTGGATTCTGACTGGTCCTACCGGCGATATCGAGCTGCGCGTGACGGTGCGGTGGGCCGCACTCCTCCACCACGGTGAGGCCGAAATCTGTCCTGGTGAGGAGATCGCCCTCCTCTGGCGTGCCGCCGACCACGACGACGAACTGATCTGGCGGAGCCTGGAGGATGCCTACCCGCGCCTGGCCGTCCCGGCCGATGCTACGGGCACAACCGCCAGCACGCTGGTCAGCTCGCACTCTGCTGCCCTACAGAAGGCTGCGGCGTGGGTCGAGTTCGCCACCGAACACGGAACCGCTGCTGATGTCCAGCAGGCCGTGGAACAACACCTGGCGGTCGTGCACGAACTCATTCGAACGCAGCGGTCCCGCTAGATCCACGCCAAGGCGGGCCTACACGCAGGGGGTTCAGTGACTCAGCTTCCGGCTGATGCCGACCACGAGACGATCATCGCCTACCTGGATGCCCACGCCGACTGGGAAGACCACACCGACACGACCACGATGTACGCCTGGTATCGGCATGTGACCGATCCGATGGGATGGGTCACTGCCACCGTGTGGCGCTTCGCGCCCCACCCGAGCCGCCGCAACCCGACCGCGGAGGCTTACCGAGGGCAGAACGCTCTCGCCGTACGCATCATCAACTTGATCGCCCGGGGCAAGTGCTGGGCCGAGATACTCGACATCTTGGTGGACGAGAGTCGCGGCAAAGCCACGCCTTGACCGACCGCCGCAAGGGCCCGGGCCGGTAAGCCGTGCATGCCGCGGCAAACCGACGCCACCCCACCGCCGGCGAGCGACGTGCGCTCGCCTGACCGTCACCGTTCTGCCAGTACCCGTGGAGAACCATGTCCCGTACCAACAAGGACCAGCTCGTCTGGCAGATCACCAACATTCGGAACAATAGGCCCGAGAACCCCGATGAACTGCGGGATTGGCATTGGACGCATGAGCTGCGCCGCGTCAACCCCGACGCTCCCGGTTACGTTTTCGGGGTCAAGTTCACTCACCCCAAGCCAGACCGGAAGGACATTCGAGGAGAGGGCTGGTGTCCCGACCGACGGCGCACCCGCGAGGCCTGCCAGGCAACAGCACGGGAGTACAACATCACCGGCCAGGTGATCACTGAACCGCCGGTCTTCCAGCACCACCACGGCGTGGCAAGCCTCCATTAGCCGATCCTTCCGATTCTTAGCCGCCACCCCTCACGGCAGCCTTCGTCGCCGCAGCCCGAACTATCACGGCCCTTCCGTTGATCGGAGGGGCCGTTCCTGCTCAGCGACGCAAGGAGCGGCCATGCCGCACGCGCTGCCCGGCCCTCGACACAGTCCCTGATCGCTCGGAAACACCTCGCAGGCACGCACGCGTAGCCAGCTCTGGCGCTGTTGCTGTCCCAGACGCTGCGCATTTCCCCAAGCGCACAGGAACCTTCGCCAGTTCCACAAGCAGTAACCCGAACGGGGCCCGAGGTCTCTTGGCGTGCTCGTCGAGGCCGCCACCCGTAGCCACGACGACCTCACCCACGTCGCGGGACCTCTTGGCCGCGGGTCTGCCTGAACGCCCGAAACCCAAACTGAACGGAGCCACCGTGGACAACCGCTCTTTCGTTACTGCGGCCACTGTCGGCGTACTCGCCGCAGCGGTGCTGGTCGCTTGTGTGGATGCAGCACCCGCGTGCGCTGCCTCCCGCATGCTTCCGACTCCAGCAACCGCCGTAACCCGGGCGCCGAGCAACGTCACCAAGCAGCAGCCCGCCACCCCCCAGAACCGCCAGCAGTCGCAGTCATGGACTCCCTCAAAGCCCGCCAGCACGACGGTCAAGCCGCCCGCGTGGACCCCTCCTCAGTCGGCCAGCACGACGGTGAAGCCGCCCGCCGCGGCTACGAACAAGCCGACCAGCAAATCGACCCGTAGGCCCACCTGGACCTCTACTCCGCGGGCGAAGTCCACCGTCCGCCACGTCCAGCCGCACATCACTCACCGGACCGGTAAGGACGGCAAGCAGTACCGCCAGTACGCCGGCTACCCCGGCTGGTACCTCGTCGGTGTCTGGCCCGTCGGCTACGGCTCCGCCCACGGCTGCACCGTTCCCGGCCAGGAGGGCGACGGCATCGACGACGTCGATGACATCTTCGACGGCGACTGAGCGGCCATCTCTGCACCCTCTGACATCCCACCCGGGTCACTGCGCCTTTGATTCAGCACACCCGCTGGTCGGCCCTTCCGCAAGATCCACTGCCGCGCCTGAGACGCCGTTGCCTGGCGCTCATTGAGTCGCCGTGACCTGGGCCCTGCCGCGCCAGGCGGCTCACCACCCAACTATCCAGCAACTGACAGGAGTCAGCCATGTCCAAGCACACGAGCACCTTCCGCGAGGAGTTCGAGGAGGAGTTCGGCTTCCGGTGGAAGCCATGGCGATGGCTCATCGCCGCCATCGGCGTCGTCCTGATCATCGTTCTGATCGCCTACGTCATCGGCTGGATCACCCAGCCGGCCCGAACCGCCGCAGGCGTGCGTGAGCGCGTCGGCAATGCCGACAATGCCCTGTTCCAGTACGAGAAGTTCCACGACGCGTGCGCCGCGATCGTCGCCTCGGACAAGCAGTACCAGACGGCGAAGACCGCCGCTGAGTCGCACGACAAGCGCATGCAGGGCAAGCCTGACCCGCTCGGCCGCAACGCCGATGAGTCCAGCCGTCTTCACCAGGTCGCGGACGGCTTCCTCTACACGCGGCAGAAGGCCGCCGAGCAGTACAACGCCGACTCCCGCAAGTGGACGCAGGACCTGTTTAAGAGCAAGTCCCTGCCGTACCGCATCGGCGACGCCACTCCCGACTGCGACGCCTAGCCCCTCACCCCTCGACTGAAGGAGACATCCGTGAAGAAGATCCTCAAGGCCATCACAGCGGGTGCAGTGGCACTCGTTCTGCTCACTGGCTGTACCGGAGCGACCGAGGACCAGAAGCAGAAGCGGGAGAATTTCGAGGCGGCGCAGGCTGCCGTCCCGTTCCCCGAAGACGTTGTCGCCAAGAATCCCACCGAGCGGATCAACGTCCGCGAGAAGCTCATTCGCGACAGCGACCCCAAGCGTCTGTCCTACATCTACTTGCTGTCGATGGACGGCAAGGTCGTTGCCCACTTCGTCGCCAAGGGCAAGGTGTCGTCCGCCGACTCCCAGCTCCTGCCCGACTACGAGTACCGCGACCTATGCGGGTCGTCAGCCTGCTGGCAACTCGTGAACGCAGCGGGCGACGACGCCACCTACGGAAACCGCGAACCGGGGATCTTCTTTTTCACCCCCGAAGGCATGCTGGTGACCTGGTCGGGTGACTATCTCCAGTTCGACCGACCGATGAAGATCAATACTCCGATCTCGCTTGTCGCCAACGTTGCTTAGCTCGCCTCAGTACGCCGAAGCCCTGCTGAACCGATAGCACTTCTAGCCTGAAGCCGCGTGGCGTGGCCGGAAGCCTGCGCATTCGATGCACGGTCACGACGTTGGTCGCGACATGGTCAGCCTGCTCGCGAAGCACGTCTGACCTGAACTCTTCGAACCTCTGACGCAATTTGCCGCGGCCGCTGACATTCGTCGCGCGCAGGAGCAGCCTCGTGGGGATCCCGGCAGTCACCGACCCGTCCACGCCTGCCATTCGAGGCTCTTCCGCACACGCTGTCCTGCGGCCGCGGCGTCCTACCGCGGAGAAATTCCCCATGCTCACACCCACGGTGCTCCGCCTGGTCGACCTCATGGACATGAGGAAACTGGCTGAGGCCAAACAGCACGGTTATGTCCTGGAACAAGCCCACCCCGCCCTGCCGTTGGCCATCCTGAATTACACCGCCAAGACACAGGCCGAAGGCGCATGGGACAAGGTCACCAGACAGTGTCGGGGGTTGATCATCAACGTCCGCACTGGCGACGTCGTTGCTCGGCCGTTGCCGAAGTTCTTCAACTACGAGCAGCTCAACCAGGGTCTGCCGATGGACATCCCCGCGTACGTCTGCGAAAAATGGGACGGCTCGCTAGGCATCCTGTACCCGACCGGCGACGGCCAACACGCCATCGCCACGCGCGGTTCGTTCGCCAGCCCTCAAGCCATCCACGCTACCAACGTGTGGCGGGAGCGGTTCGCCGACAAGGTGGTGATCGATCCGACATTCACCTACCTGTTCGAGATCATCTACCCGGCTAACCGCATAGTCCTGGACTACGGCGATCTCGACGACCTCGTATTCCTCGGCGCGGTCAACAACGAGACGGGCCTGCTCATGCTGCCCGGCCTCATCGACTGGCCCGGCCGCGTGGCGGAGCAGTTCCCGTATCGAACCCTCGGGGAGGCACTCGCGGCTCGGCCCCGCCCGAACGCGGAGGGGTTCGTGATTCACCTGCCCGTTCAGGGTCTCACCCTCAAGCTCAAGCAGGCCGACTACCTCGCCCTGCATTCCGTCCTTACCAGGACGAGCGCCCGCACGATCTGGGAGTATCTGGCGGTCAACGCCTGTCAGCACCTCATTGACCAGCCCAAGAAGTGGGCCAGCCTGCTGCACTTCGACCCGCGCCGCGCTGAGCAGCGACTCGCAGTTGGCCCGAACTGGCTGGAGCGGCTGCTCGACAATGTGCCGGATGAGTTCCACGCCTGGGTGCAGCGTACTGTCGCCGACCTGACCAGCAGTGTGGATGCGCTTGCCCGCGAGGTGGCTGAGTACGCCGAACTCGCTCGCTACGTGTACGGAGATGACCGCAAGGCCATGGCCGCCGAAGTCGCCGGCCACCACGAGTACGGCCTCGTCTTCAAGGCCATCAGCGACGAGGACATCGCCGCCCAACTCTGGGTCCGCTTCTACCCGGACGCGGATCTCCCCTGGCTCGTCCAGGAGGAGGCGATGGCATGAGCACCCTCATCTACACGCGCGGCCTACCCGCCTCCGGCAAGTCCACATGGGCCAAGGCATGGGTCGCTCAGGACGTCGGTGGCCGCGTCCGTGTCAATAAGGACGACCTGCGCGACATGGCCCACGGCGGCGAGTTCGTCAAGGGTGCCACGGAGCAGCACATCAACGCCATCCGAGACAGCATAATTCTCGAGCTGCTCAGGTCGGGGGTGGATGTCGTCTGCGACGACACCAACCTGCCCGAGCGCACCGGCCACCACCTGCACCAACTCGCTGCCAAGGTGGGTGCGAGTGTGCAGGTGAAGGACTTCACGCATGTTCCGTTGGGTGTCTGTATCCAGCGAGACGCCGCTCGGCCCCGGTCCGTGGGTGAGCACGTCATCCGCGACATGCACCGTGCCCTCCTCGCCAAGCGGCCACAACCCCCACGACCTGTCCCGCGTCGGTGAGGACCCGCCGGTCAAGCCGATCCTCCACGTCGGCCCGCCCTTGTACTCGCGAGGTTGCATCGCCTTATCCCTCCTGCCGGGACGAGATCTGCCAAGACAAGACCGTCCGATGGCTGTGCTACCACCTTGGGATCCGAATCACCGGCCCGTATGTGTGCGTCGCACCTACATTCTCCGACCCGCCGAAAGGACCGCGCCCGATGATCCCCTCCACCCCGGCCACTGGCACCAGCCGCGAACGCATGGACGAGATCTGGGCCGAACACCGCACCGCGTTTCGTGCCGCTCTTATCCAGGAAGTCGCCGATATCCCCGGCCTGACCGCCGACTTCGAGCACAGCCACACCCTCGCCTGGCTCGCTTGGGAAGGCGACGGCACCAGCGGCTACTGGGTCGGCTCCAGCATCGCCTACCATTCCCACCGGTACGAGCATCAGCTCCCCGGACACGTCACCGCCACCTACCTGGACGCCTCCGACGAGGACATCCCCTTGCCCAGCACCACGCTCCTCGACTTCGAGCTCCCCGCTGGCCGTGCCCGCGACGCCGAAACCGCCGCCGCGCTCATCGTTGCCGCCATCCGCATCCACGGACGCCGCAGGGGCTTTCCTCAGCCGTTCGACCCTCTCGACCACGCCCTCATCTTCGGCTTCCCGTACGCCAGCAACGCTGGCAACCCCCAGCGATCTCAGCCGCCAACTGGACGTCTGGTCCGGCGACCCTGCCCGCACCTGGTGGTTCGTGCGAAAGGCCGGCGAGGTCCTTACCCGAGACGACACCTGGATCCCGCTCGTCATCGAGGACCTCGACCCCACGGCGGTCGGCTTCGACCGGGACGCCGCGCTCGCCGCCGCCCACCGCCACGCTCAGAACATGTGATTCCACCCGCCCAGAAACCGGACATACGGAATCCCAGTGTCGTCATCCGGATTCTCCTGGGCTGACCCCAAGGAGCACGACTCGCGACGGAAACGGCGACCATCCGTGTCGAGCGAGCACGGGGCGGCGACTCCCATTTCCCACTGCCGTAATCCTCACCACGCCCATCGCGCCGGACGGCCACGTCACCCTGCTGGTCAATGGGTGGCATGAGGACCTGGCCCCGCAAGGACAACCGTACGGCCTACGACGCAATTGAGGCCATCGAGGGCTCACCCCACCGCATCTGGCCGACGTACAGGATCAGGTGCTGGCCGTACTGAATGATTCCTTCGAACTCGATGTCTGCAATAAACGGAGATGACACCGGATGGCCCGCTACCTCATCGCGTTCGAACGCATCGGCACCAGCCGCGGCATAGAGCCTCTCACCATCACCGCAGCCGGTAACGAGGACCTGGCTCGCGAGATTCACGCCTACGCCCAGCATCACGGCCTCACCACGGTGTGGGTGGACCTCAAACACGACCTTTCCGGCGGGCATCTCCACCGGCTCCAGGGTGACAACCTCGGTAACTGCGTCATTGTGCCCATCGCGGAGAACAAAGTCGAAGGACCTCTCAGAGACGATGTCTGATGACCACCGGCCTCTATTCCGGCAGGACCGAGCGTGGCGGCGCATCGGGTGACCGAGTCGACATCGACCCCGGGGAAGGACTCGCCCTGGGTGTCACCAGCGGGTCCCGCGTTCCGCAGATGTGTAGCGAGAAAAGCACACAGATCTGCGGTCTGAGCTGCGAAAACGCTTGCGGGCACGCTGATACGGCGTGTCACTAGGCGTGCGTCTTGTGCCTGGTCAGGCGTCGGCGGCGGGTGTGGCTTCGACGATCTTCTTCGGAATCGAGATGTCGAGTTTGGCCATGATGTCGCGCTGAGGCTTGGTCAGTTCGGCGCGCTGGCGGAAGGTGCCGGTCGGGCCGGTGAAGGTAGCCACGGTGAGCGGGTCGAACTCGTCGCGGATGCGCCTCCAGGTGGAGCCGGTGGTGGTCTCGATGATGCGGATCAGCAGTAGCGCCAGCCAGCACAAGATGACATGGGCGCGGATGCGTTCCTCCAGCCGGTGATAGACCGGGCGCAGGTCGATGACCTGCTTCATGTCGCGCCAGCCTCGCTCGACCTCCAGCAGTTGCTTGTAGCCGATGGCGATGTCTTCGGCCGGCAGCTTGGGGTCCGAACAGCGCAGCAGGTACTTGCCGTCCAGGTTCGCCTCGGCCTTGATCTTCGCGGCGTTGATGCGTAGCAGCCCGTTCGGCGTGGTGCGGAGATACCGGTTCAGGCCGGGCTTGGTGGAGATGACCCCGCGGAGTTCGGCACGTTTGGTGGCGCTCAGCCGGTCCGAGTCGGCGATCACCTCCTCCAATTGGGCGATGAGGCGCTCGCGGATGGCGGCGTCGCGTTCGGCGTCGTCGGGGTTGAAGCAGATCACGAACCGGTCGGCCTCGCCGATCCGCACCGCTTTGACCTTCAGGTTCTCGGCCACGTCCTGGTAGCGGCCTTGGCGGGACAGGGCGGCCTTGGCCTCGGCCGAGCCTGAGCGCAGCCGTTCACCGATGATGTAGTGGTGGTCGCCCTGGCGCAGGTAGCGGCGGTTGTCGGCGGAGGCGAAGCCGCGGTCACCGACCCACACGATCTTGGACAGGGTCCAGTCCCGCATGTCGTCCTTGACCTGGCGGATTAGGGCGGTGTCGGTGGTGTTGCCGGGCCAGGACCAGACGCGGACCGGGATGCCATCGCGGGTGACGGCCATGCCGATGACGATCTGCGGCAGGTCGTCGCGGTGATCCTTGGACTTGCCGCGGGAACGGAAGCCTTTCATCACCGGCTCGTCCCCCGCGCCGTTGCCGTCTTGGGAGCCCGGGTCGGCAAGTGGGGCGCCGCGGCCGTTGCGGGCGATCGGCTCGTCGCCTTCGTCGATCTCGAAGTAGGTGGAGGTGGTGTCTCCTTTAACCGGCTAATCCTTGGCTGGTGATCATCGGCGACACGCCGTTGACCTGGGGATACTTGCCGAAGGTTGTGGCTGGCGGGGTTACATGTCCCTATGACCGACAGCGATCTTCGCGTTGAGGAGCGCAACGGCGGCTGGGCGTTGTCCGGACCGGCCGCCACCGAGCTCGCGCTGGTGAACGACTATCTCGGCTATCTGGCCGACCGGCGGTACTCGCCCCGGACGGTGCGTGCCTATGCGTTCGACCTGCTGGCGTTCTGCCGCTGGCTGCAGGCCGAGAACACCACGCTCGGCGTGGTGACGACCGAGGTGCTGCTGCGCTATCTGGCGCACTGCCGGACGGCCACGTTCCGCGGGCGTCCCGGCGGGAACGTGTACTCGATCCGAGACGGCCGCAACACCGGGTACGCGGCCGCGACAGTCAACCGGCGAATGGTGGCGATCTCGGGGATGTTCGAGTTCCGGTCGATGCGCGATCCGGACACGGTCAACCCGGTGCCCAAGGGAGCCGAACGCCGCCGGACGGTCCGCGTCGAACGCGGCGGGCTGCTGGGACACCTGGCCACCGCCAAGCCGACGTCCAGGCTGCGGGTGCGCCAACCACGTCGGCTGCCGCGAGGGCTGGACGCGATCGAGGCGAACGCGCTGCTGAACAGCTTCCGCTCCTGGCGGGATCGGGCGATGGCTGGCCTGATGTTGCTGTCGGGGCTGCGCTCGGCCGAAATCCTCGCCCTGAAGGTCGGCGACGTCGACATTCCCCGCGGCTGGGTCCGCGTGATCGGCAAGGGCGACAAGGAACGCCGCGTCCCCGCCGACGGCGAGGTCGCCGGGCTGATCCAGACCTATCTACTGGCCGAGCGGCCCGAGGCCGCCGTCGACGGAACCGTCACGGACCGGCTGTTCGTGGTGGCCAAGGGCCCGCACCGGGGACGGCCGCTGACACCCGAGGGCCTGCGGGCGATCTTCCGCTATCACCGGGCACGCTCCGGCGTCGCCGCGGGCCATCCCCATGCCCTGCGGCACTCGTTCGGCACCGCGCTGGCCGAGGCGGGTGTCGATCTGGCGGTGATCCAGGCGTTGATGGGCCACGATCACGTCGACTCCTCGGCCCGGTATGTGCATCTGGCTCCCGTTCATGTCCGCGCCGCCTATGACGATGCCCGCGCCCGCCAACGCCGCCAGGGCTGAGCCCGGCCACCGGCTCACGCCCGCGCCCGCCGATCTGCTCGGCGAGTACGCGGCCTGGCTGGCGGAGCGAGGCCGCGGGAACCGATGCTTTGCCACAGCCGCTGCCGCCTTCCTGCGCCGCTGGCCCGACGTGCAGTCCTTCGCCGCCAAACAGCTCGACGTGATGCTCGCCGCCGACCAGCACACCCGGCCGTTCATCACCTTCCTGCTGCTGCACGACCTGCTGCGGCCCGGCTATGACTACCTGGCCGAGCGCAAATTCGCCGCGCTGGTGGATCTGGCGCGCCGAACCCGGCTGGAAGAGGACCTGCACGGGTTCATCCAGGCCGCCACCGAACTGGGGTTCTCCGCGCACGTGCGTTCCCGGGCAGCCGAACGCGTGCTGGCCCGGCTGCTGATCCAGACCGGCCACCGCCTGCACGAGCTGACCGTGAGCGACCTGCAGGAGCTGGAGGCGGCGTTCCGCGCCCGAGCCGAACGCCGCGGCCGGGACTGGAGCAATG
Organism: Nonomuraea maheshkhaliensis; assembly: GCF_039529435.1. NCBI lineage: Bacteria > Bacillati > Actinomycetota > Actinomycetes > Streptosporangiales > Streptosporangiaceae > Nonomuraea > Nonomuraea maheshkhaliensis. The sequence goes on along the minus strand of NZ_BAAAMU010000011.1, from coordinate 48,357 downwards.
ATCGCGGCTTCCTGCACGCCGCCTGGACGGTGCTGTTCCACCTGGGCGTCGTGCCCGTGACGCCGCCCAACCGGCGCCGTGCCGACCACACCGATCACGCCCACCACTTCGGCGGCGTCCCGGCCTGGCTGGCCGGTCGGTTGCAGGACTACGCCACCGCGCTGACCGGCACCCACGCCCCCTCCACGGTGGACGGGATCGCGATCCGCCTGGCGCACTTCGGCCGGCACCTGGCCGTCATCGATCCCGATCTGGACTGCCTGGCCGGCATTGAGCGGCAACGGCATATCGAGACCTACCTCGCCGCGGTCGCCACCGCCCGGACACTGCGCGGCGGTCAGCCCATCTCCGCCGGGGAACAACGCAGCCGCATCATCACCCTCGGCCGCTTCCTGGCCGACATCACCGAGTGGGGCTGGCCCGACGCGCCACCGAGGCGGCTGATCTTCTCCCGCGACATCCCCAAGCTGCCCCGGCCGCTGGCCCGGGCCACCGGGCTGCGCGTCGGCGAGTTGCGCGATCTGGAACTGGACTGCGTCCACGAGATCCCCGACACCGGGGCATGGCTGAAGGTGCCGCTCGGCAAACTGGCCACCGAACGCATGGTGCCCCTGGACGACGACACCCTCGCCCTCATCGACCGCATCGCCCAGACCCGCTCCCCGACACGGCCGCTGCCACATCCCAAGACGGCACGGCCGACCGAGTTCCTGCTCACCCACCTCGGCAAGCGCGTCTCGGCCGCCGCGCTGCGCGAGGAACTGGCCCGCGCCGCCGAAACGGCAGGCCTGCCGAAGACCACCCCGCACCAGCTCAGGCACACCTGGGCCACCGCCTTGATCAACTCTGGTTGCTCCCTGCAGGCATTGATGGTCATGCTCGGCCACACCTCGGCGGCGATGAGCCTGCGCTATGCCCGGCTGTTCGACGCCACCGTCCGCGCCGACTACGAACGCGCTCTGACCCAGGTCAAGGCCCAGCTCGGCAGCCCTGCCAACCCCGGCAAGCCGCCGACCATGCTGCCGATCACCGACATCACCAGCACCAGCAGTAGCTGGACCGACGCCCCGCTGCTGAAGTCCCGGCTGGCCGGCGGCTACTGCCTGCGAACCGCCGCGCAGGGCAGCTGCGCCTACGCCCACATCTGCGAGCATTGCCCCAACTTCCGCACCGACGCCACGTTCCTGCCCGTCCTCGCCGCGCAGCGCGCCGATACCGCCGCGCTCCTGGCCGACGCCGAAGCCCGCGGCTGGGGCGAGGAAGCCGCCCGCCACCAGCGCTTGCTGGAGCGGCTCGACCAGCACATGGCCCACACTGAGGTGTCATGACCGATCAGCCCGACGACCTGCCCACCACCGTCCGCGACGCCTGCACCAGCCTCATCCGCGCCGGTGAACACGTGACCTTCGCCGCCGTCGCCACCCGCACCGGGCTCAGCCGCACCACCCTCTACCGGCATCGCGACCTGCGCCAGCTCATCGAGCAACACCGCGATCTTCATGGTGACCGGATCACCCTCACCGGCCTGGCCACCCAGATCGACCAACTCCGCCAGAGTCTGGAAGCCGTCGCAGCCAACGTCCGCCGCCACGAAGAACACCTGCGCAAGCTCGAAAGAGCCGATCGCGCCAGCTGACGACAGCGCTACGCCGCCAACACGAAGTCTGAAGATCGATTAGCCGGATAATCGAAGAACAGCAGGTCGACTTCCAGATTGAGCAGGGTGGCGACCTGGTCGAACACCTTGCGTTCGACGGAGTCTTGGACCTGGTGCAGCCAGTCCATCGCCCGGTAGCAGGCATCATCACTGCAGGCGGGCAGGCCCTCGATGTGGGCGGTGCGGCCGGCCCAGTGGGAGGCGGCCAGCTTGGAAGAGGCGTCCAGGGCGCGGTTGGCGACCAGCGAGAACAGCACCCGTTCGGTGAACGGGCTGCGCCGGGTGGAGGCCAGCATGCGGGTCATGATGGTATCGATCTTCAGCTGTCGCCACAGCTGGTCGAGCAGGTAAACGCCGCCGTATGCGGCCGAGCCGATGAAGGTCAGGTCCGCGCCCGAGGTGAGGGCGGCGGCGCGGCCCGGATCCAGCAGCCGGCACAGTGAGCCGACCAGGCGTTCGACCGCGGCGCGATCGATCAGATCTTCGCGGCCGAAGTTGTGCAGGACCTTCATCTTGGCGGCTTTGGCGACGGGATCCCACTCGTTATGGGCAAGTTGGAGGTATCGCACCGTGGTGCCGTCTTTGTTCTTCCGGCTCGCTGTCCTGACGAACATGTCACCAGACCGTAGCAGCGCGCGTGCACTTCGTGACGGAATTATTGCCGAAGTCGTGTCACTAGGGCTTTTCGTCGTTTCCACCAGGCCAGACCGCGCTGACCTGCGGGTTCAGTGTCGAACATGCCCTGGATCATGAATTAGCTGCGGAACGCGGGCGGGTAGGGGCGCGTCGAGCTCGCCTTCCTAAAGATCAGCACGCGCACCGGGGACCGGGGCATCATCCCCAGCACCAGGTGCGCCAAGAGCGCCGATGTTCTGACGGCCACTCTTTTGTTCAACTGATTAGTTAGTGCAATCACTCACGTTCGGCGTGGCCAGGCGGGATGGCGCCTGTCCGACACGCTCCCCTCTCGCGAAAGGCATGAGATGACCGACAATTGCAAGGTGAGTGAGTCCACTCGCGCAGCCCGGAGGCCCACGACGGACGACGAGCTGGCATGACCGGGCCCCTCGTCCCCGCAGATGCTGACGATCCGCACGAGATCATCGTCATGGTGGTTCCGGCACTGCCCCCCGACGTCACCTCGGCGCACTTTACCCTGGACACCGGCAGCGACAGCACTCTCATTGGTCCTGGCGAGGGGCAACCCCCAGGACCGGAGGACATCGCGGCTGAACTGGCCAGGCTCGTGCGCGCCAATCCGGGCCACATCTTCACCATGACGCTCAGAAACACGATCACGGGCCGTCTGATCACCCGAGACATGAACTAGCCCTCTCGCCTGGCCGGTCCGGCTGCACTGGCCAGGCGCCTGCACCCCTGTGGGAGCGACCCCCTGATTTGCGGCACTGGGCCGAACCGCATGGAATGACGGCCAGTGGCCGGTCACCTCGCGCAAAAGGACCCCAGAATGGCGCGCCATATGAGCATCACTGAGCGCCCAGCGTGGCGGGGTAGCTGCGCCGGGCGGCGGCCTCCCATTCGGCGGGTGTGGGCTCGATGCGAGACAGGGCCCGGATGTAGGCGAGCGCCTGGCGCAGCAGGTCGTCGCTGCCGCGCGGGGCGCGGTCCTCGCTGGCTGGGCCGCCCTCGGCCCGCTGGCTGGGCCGCACACGCCGTGTCGGGGGCTCGAGGTGCATCTCCTACATGATCCCGGCAGGTAGATGACCACGGCGACGCGGTTGCGATCGGTGGCGTCGAGGTAGGCGACCGCCTCGTAGGGGGCGGTGTCCAGCCGCAACGATGCCTGCACCGTCTGCAGCTACATCGAGACCTTGGCCAGCAACGATCTGAGTCACGGCGGCAGATCACGAAAATCACACCGTCAGGGATCGGGCTGAGCGAAGAGCTCAGGCTCCCCATCCCTTTCGCAAGCGCGTTGCTCTGACCAGCGCTCCTCGCGCCCACCAGAAGCGGTCATTCGACGACTCAAGCCTGCCACCGCTCGTGGGCAGCCACACTCACCACACGGTTTCATTACGGCTCATCGCTCGTAGGGGGTTCCTGCCGCATGCTCAAGCTCACCAAGGAGCAGGCCAATCAACACCGCAAAGCGGATGAGCTGGTGACTTCCTCGACGCCCCTGTCGTCTGCGGAAGTCGAGTTCGTGCTCACCCACTGGCAGGAGGCTTCAAACATCACCAATCCACTCGACAGCGCGTTCTTCACCCCACTCCCCTTGGCCAAGGAGCTTGGGTTGCATGTCCAGGGGGCGCGCGTCATCGACCTGTGCGCCGGGATCGGCTCTTTGGCCTGGGGTTACCGCTGCCGCTATGTCAACGACTGGGAACTCGACAAGCCGCCCCTCGAGTTGGTGTGCGTGGAGAAGAACCCCGACTACGTCGCCGTCGGCCAGCGTCTCCTTCCGGACGCCACCTGGATCCTGGGCGATGTTTTCGACGTGCTTACCATGGGCCTGGGCCAATTCGACGCCGCATTGTCCAATCCGCCGTTTGGCCGGGCCGCCCGTTCCCGCCGGCGTGCCCCTCGCTACCGCGGTCCGCTGATGGAGTTTCATGTCATCGACGTGGCCGCGCATCTGGCTCGTCAGGGGGCCTTCATTATCCCTCAGGTGTCGGCGCCGTTCAGCTACAGCGGCGCAAAGAAGCCGGTATGGGACCGCCCGGCGGCCTATCGCAGATTCGAGGTGCAGGCCGGTATCGAGCTTGGGTGCGGCATCGGGGTGGACACCACGCAATACACCGCCAGCTGGCATGGAGTGCGGCCGTGCGTGGAGATTGTACGAGCGGACTTCACGGCCCCGCCGACCCGCCGTCTTTCTGCGCAGCTGGCCTCTGCCGTGTCCGCAGCCGCTTCAGCGGAGCGTGAGTGGTTCATGCCCGAGGCTCTCTTCTAGATCGCCAAGCTCGATTTCCAGATGCAGCTGCACGCGAAGTCCCATTTCGTCGTACAGCTAAGTAACCTCCTCAAACCGGGGTTGGGCCCGGCGCCTTCCATGGGTCTCCAGCGGAACCTCTCCGCGTGTCAAGGCCACGCCTGCGGCGGACCTTGACACGCTCCGAGAACCCGCTGGCGAGGGGACCCAGGCGCCAGGCTCGACTCGGCTGGGTCTCTATCTGACCTGAGGAGCGACAACATGTGGGATGGGTACGACGAGCCGGATTCCTCGGGCTACTGGGCTCCATGGACGATCCACGCGCGGCGGATGGAAGCGAAGGGCACTTGGGGCCGCGAGCGGCGGAACTTCTACGCAGGCAATGGCCCGTTCGAGTGGGGAGTGGCGGCGTTGATGACTCGCGCCGACTACGCCGACTACGTCGACTCACTGGAGGAAATCAGGGTCGGGGCGTAAGCACGCGTCCCCAGCTCATCGACTTGCGCTTAGCGTGAGCTTTTACCCAAATATCGAGCTTTCACCCCTAAATGTTCGGCTTCCGCACCATCACTAGCGCCTTCCCTCCGAGACGTCAGGATCTGACCATGAAGTGGTACGACCGACTTACCACAGCGACCTGGATCGATCACAGCACTGGCGCGAAAACCCCGATAGGGGATCTGACTCCAAAGGAAGCCCGCAACGCCCTCGCGTGGCTCAGTCGGCACGATCAAGGCGTCGTCATGGCCGCAGTCAAGGCTCTCGAGGAGCGTTTCGAGTCCGACGTCGAAGTGGGCGCCATGATGGACGACCCGCGTACGTGGCTCATCAACACCCCGCTCGTGCAAGCTCTCACTGAGCGTGCCGCTGCATGCATCGGACCTCGCCCCAGTCAGCGCACCGCCCCCGCAACCTCGCTAAGCGGCGTTCGCACCGTCCCGGCCTCCTCGGACACCTTGGGCATTCTCATTCCTTTCCCGGGCACGTCTTAAGGCGTCTAACACGGACGCATTGCCGCAGAACGAACCTCGAAGACCGAAGCATCGCTACACGTCGAGCATGCGGTCACCCTTTACGTGCACGTTCAGTCCGTTCACGTGCACATGTTCCCCGTCACCTCCGTAAGATGAAGGGCCGAAGATGTCGCATGCGCTAGTTGTTCATTGCAAGCGGAACCCATACGACATCTATATCGGCCGTCCTTCGAAATGGGGCAACCCCTTTGTCCTGGGTCGAGATGGCACTCGCAAACAGGTGATCGCGAGTTATGAGCGCTGGCTCGTTGCTCAGCCGCAGCTTATAGCCGCGCTTCCCGAATTGGCCGGCAAAGTACTTGGGTGCTGGTGTGCTCCGCACCTATGTCACGGCGACGTCCTTGCGCGAATGGCCAACCAGAACAGTCCGTTCGAAGACAACTTGCAGGCGGAGCAGGGCAGGCGGCCTCATCGCGAGGCTCCCAGGGTGATCGATTACTGGCCTCTCTTCTGAATCTTCCGCAGAACACCGGAGAGTTGGTAGGCGAGACGCCACGTACAGAGGAAATCACCTGCTCCGCTGACATCCTGGCCGATCAAATGCCCGCAGCAACTCCCAAGCTGCCCAGCCGCAGATGTAGGATGCTGTGCCAGCGCTTGGGAGTAATCTCGAACTGTGAACCGGCCGGCAAGGAGGAAGCCTTATGACGTTCGGCGAACTAGTCGACTACCTTCAGTGGAACCGCGCCGAAAACCCCCATGCTGCCACCTGGGCGATGGAAAGAAGGTACCGGATCATCGTCGACGGAGAATCCGCTGTCAGCATTCGCGGCAAGGGCATGAAGATGACCTTTCACGAGTTCGTTGACTACGCCGTCGATCTGCTGGAGCGTCAATCGGCTGTCGCAGATACACCGATGGACAAGGAATACGGCTTGTATTTCTACGGATACTCTACAGTGCGGCTCTCGGATTGCGCCTACGACTGATCCGCTCCCGCCGAAAGGCCGCCTTTCACGTATCGCCAGTCTCACCATGTGCACGCCTCGTCGGGAGGAGGGCACATGGCGGACCCGAGCTTGGCAATGCAATCCAGCGGTCTGAAGTTCGGTGACGGCGTGGCTTCTTATCGCGCTGGTGGCCGGCCGATGGCCGCCTTGGAGCGGCTACGACCCAGTGACACCTAGATTCTGGAGGACGAGCACGTCACGTCTGCGGTGCTGCAGACCACGTGCCCTCGGTCGCACGTGGCTGACGTGAATCGGGCGAGCTGCTGTTGCCCCTGCCGGCATCGTTCTGCGCGCTGCTGCTGTCGTCTGACGGCGGCGCGGACCCGTCTTTGACGGACGAAGACGTTCCTGTGCGCGGGCGGCCGCGCGGCCGTTTTGTCGTTCGGGAAGCAGGACCGTCGGGCTTGATGCCCAACTCGCGCAGTTCTGGTGTGCTCCACAAGCTGCTGATCCTGGTGTACAGCTCTTCTCGTGCCTTGAGCCTGTCGGCAAGCTGGAGTTGAGCCTTCTCAATCTCCTCGTCCAGCAGCGCGAGGTTCACCACCGCGGTGACTCGATCGTTCGCGAGCGCTCGGGCGCGCTTCTCCACGGCCTTGACATTGTCATTAACTTCCATGACAAATCACCGTAAGGGGTGTTATGGCCGAAGGAAACCCTTGTTTGATGCCTGGTGCACCGGTGCGAAGTCAAGGCTGGACGCCGTCCCTCATCTACCCCCGCCAAAGGACCTCGTCATGGGCTATTCCCTCATCCCCACCGCTGCCCTGGTCGGATCCACCGGCCGTCTAGTGAACGTCGAAGCCGACGTCAGCCCGGGCCTCCCCACCACCCGGCTGCTCGGCCTCCCCGACACCTGCTCCAATCCCACGCTGGACAGAGTGCGCGCTGCCGTGGCGAATGCAGGGCTCGACTGGCCCTCCATGCGCGTCACCATCAACATCTCTGCGCCCGATGCCGTGAGGCCCGAATCCAGCTGGGACTTGGCCATTGCCATCGCCGTTTTGGCCGCCGCAGACACCCGGGTCGACCAGGCACAGCCGACAACGATGCTGCTGGGTGAACTCGGTCTGGACGGCAGCATCCGACCTGTTCGCGGCGTCTTGCCTATGGTGATCAGCGGTGCTCCGCATGTGACCGGTGCTGTCGTGCCCGAGGCCAATGCCGATGAGGCCGCGCTGGCCCCAGACGTTGCCGTGCTCGCGGCCCGCTCGCTCAGCCAAGTGGCGCAGATGCTCAAGGGCGGCCACCTTCGGCCCGTCAAAGCGCCGGACACCGCGCCATACAGGTTGGGCACAAGCCCATCAGAAGGACAGCTCTCAGACAAAGTTGTCCAGCCGGACCTGCGAGACATCGTTGGTCAGCCACTCGGCCGGTTCGCGCTGGAGCTGAGCGCCGTCGGCGGCCACTCCCTGCTACTGGTCGGACCGGCAGGCTCCGCCAAAACGATGCTCGCCGAGCGACTCGTGACCCTTCTGCCGGACCTGAGCGATGAACAGGCGCTCGAAGTCGCCGCGATCCACTCTGCCGCAGGACTGGCGTTCCCGCCGAGTCGTGGGTATCAGCGGCCACCCTATGTGGCGCCCCACCACACGTCGGCCACGGCCGCGCTCCTGGGAGGCGGCACTAACCTCAGGCCCGGCGCCGTGAGCCTTGCCCATCACGGTGTCCTCGCACTCCTCGACGCTCCCGAGTTCTTGTCCTCCGCCCTGCAGGCCTTGCGCTATCCCTTGCGCGAAGAGCAGGTGACCCTCGCCCGTGCTGACGTGACGGTGAGCATGCCGGCCGGTGGCATCAGCGTGCTCACCGCCACTCCCTGCTCGTGCGCCACCCCAGCGAGGAACGCCTGCGGTTGCTCCGCTCAGATCCGGCACCGCTACCGGCAGCGCCTGAACCCGCTGCTATCGAACATCGACATCACGGTGTACCTCAATCCGACCAGCGGGATGGACCTGCGCGCCGCCTCGGCCGCCCCAGAGTCCAGCGCCGATGTCGCCGCACGTGTCGCGACAGCCCGGAGACGCAGCGCCAAGCGGCTCGAGCTGACGCCCTGGCGGACGAACGCCCAGATTCCGGCCACCGCGTTGGTGGGAGACCTGCAACTGTCACCAACGGCGATCACGCCGCTGCTGAGGGCCTCGGACACGGGGGCGCTGTCAGCTGCCAGCCTGGCCTCGGTCCAACGCATGGCCTGGACGCTGGCGGACATGGCGGACATCCCGGAGCCGACGGCGAAGGAGACACGGCTGGCTCTGGCCTTGGCCAAGGGCCTGGACACCGCCACGTTCACGCGCAGCGGGTAGGAGGAAGAGTTCGGTGGCCGGAAACAGCCGTACACCAGCAGCTCGTGAGCCGGTGATCAGCAAGTATCGTGTAGCGATCATGCGCCCGTACGGCCCGGCCGGCGATGCATTGGAGCTCACACCGGTAGGCAATCCGTACGACGACCAAGCACGGGCCGAGCTCGCTGCCAGCAAGGTGGAGCACACCCGCGTCATCGCCCTTTACCTCGGCGGGAAGTCCAGCGCCGACCCACCGGGCCGGCCCGCTCCCAACCAATGGATCATGATCTGCACTGCAGAGGCGTGGGAAATGCCTCTCCCCACGTGGGGATGCGCGGCCAGAACGGTTGACCGGATCGCGCGCATCAGGAGTGTGGCGCCCCACACCGGATCGTGACCCGCCACACACGCGTCATCGCCTGGCTTGAGGCAAGAGCGTCTGATCAGCCTGGCGCAGCCGTAACACAAGCTCTCGCGGAAGCTGGCGAACCTGTCGTCCGATGCCATCCCCACAGCACGAACACCGGCAATTCACCTTCCGGCTCTCTGCCGTGCGCACCAGCAGAACATCCAGGAGGTCCCGATCAGTCAGCATGACGGCAGTTCCGAGCCTGTGAAGGCGGAGGAGCGCGATCTGATCGGCGAGCCCGTTATCCCGGCCGAACGCGACCCGCCGCACCAGGACATGGCCGAGGCCGCCCGGCGTGCGGCTGAAACCGTCACGCGGGAGGGCGCGTCGTGCGGCGTGGCCGATGGTCCACGACGTGCCCGACGTCGGCACCGTCAACCTTGGCAATGTGTGGCGCCGGCTCGGTGATGACCGGTTCGACATCGGCTTGTATGAGCTTGTCGAACTGCTCGCTGAGCGGGCTGGCGGTGTCGCGCGGAGGCCGCGCGCGGGAGTGCGCAGCGTGCGCGCCGGGCGGGACAGCCGCACCTTCGCCGCCATGGATATGGACCCGGTCAACCGGCAGGTCCACGTCGTCGCGTGGTTGCCCCGCAGGCGAATCGGGCCTGGTGGATGAGCTGCGCCTTCGAGGTCGACACCGATGAGGACGAAGCAGCGTTCCTGACCCCGCTCTGGGGAACCGAGTTCGCCGTCTGCGGCAGGGGCGGTAGCACCGTTTTCCATGACCGCAGGGCGGGCCTCTCGGACGCATTGTCGGCCGTTGGTATCTCGAGTGGCTCGGCCGCGGCGCCGTGCGTGAGGAACTCGGTCTTGTCCCGTCGGGCCCGCGCGCGCCGCTCTCCCCTTGAAGCGCTTTCTCACCCGGAGTATGCAGCTGTTCAGTCTGGAGATTGTCCACGGCGAGAAGCCGATCGGCCGAGTGAGATTCGGCGACGCGGATTGCCCGATCGTGGCAGGTGACCTTCCCGACAAGGTGCTCGGCTGGATGGCTGGGCACGGCGCCTTTGGCAGCGCCCTGGATATCCACGTCCTGGTCACACCATACGGCCAGAAGCCGACCGGCCAAGGACCCATCTGCGCGAGAACGTCAGAGGCGAGATTGGCCGCGGTGCTGCGCTGATGTGTTGGATCCTCCACAGGAGGAATCCGGCGCGCCGCGCCAGACCCCTGGCCCATCACGCCGATGCGGGCCCGGTCGACTTACCTCTCTCGTGAAGGCCCGCCTTCGGTGATCGCACCAGGACGAGTTGATTCACCGATGCCGCCCCCGCATCGGCTAACGCGCGCATATGCCCTGGCCCGTCTCGCCGGCCATTCGACGGCTGCCACCTGAGCAGTTTCCGGCGCCACCCTGTCTGACCGTCCTCGCGCCACCACACGAGCAGCACCCTCATCCGAGCAGCAGAGAGCAGATCAACATGTTCGCATCGCGTACTAGACGCGGCACTGCCCTGACCGTCGTTGCCGTAATCTCCGCCATGACCTTCTACCCGTCGGCCGCTCAGGCCGCCGCCGGCGTTCAGCAGCGACGAGCCGCCAAGGCGGTCGCGATCGCCGAGGCCCAGCTCGGCGACCCGTACCAGTACGGTGCTACCGGCCCGGCCGCGTTCGACTGTTCCGGGCTTGTCCAGTACGCCTGGCGGAAGGCCGGGGTGACGTTACCGCGGGTCACCGGCCGGCAGTACAGCACTCTGCGTTTCAAGGTCTCATGGGCCGAGGTCAGGCCCGGCGACCTGATGTTCTTTCGAAGCTTTGGCCACGTGGCCATGTACGTCGGCGGCGGCCGCATCATCCACGCCCCCCGCACAGGCGAGCGCGTCCGCCTCGAAAAGCTCAACCGGTCATGGTTGAAGGCAACCTTCTCAGGAGCGGCCCGCCCTGGTGCGGCCTGACGCCTCGACACGCCCTTCTCTCGTCCCCCATCCCCAGGTGCGAATACGAGCACGACGGGACCGCCCGGAAGGACGCTCTCGATGAGCAGAGATCTGACCCATCTGACCCGTAATAGCTACTACGGGTACCTCACACAAGAGAACGTCGAGGCCGTCGCAGCCCGGCTGCGCAAGACATTCGGCAACCGCCCACTGGTGACCGTCCGAGCGTCCCCGGATCGCAACAACGGCATACCCCAGGTCAATACCGGCTGTCGCCTGACCGAGCCAATCATCGTCCTGACCTATGACGATGGCCGACGAACGGCGCTGACCTTCTCGTGCGGCTGGTCTCACATGTTCGACGCCGGCCCCCGTGACCAGCACCACGCCCGTGACCTGGATGACCAGGACCGGACACGAATCGCCTTCGACGGGGAGACCTTCACCGCTTCCGTACAAGCTCCTGGAGGCCTGGACCACTACGTGTTCACGCCGGAAAGCAGCAACCAGGGATGAACTGGCCGCTACCGACAACTCCTGAGGAGTTCGTCGAAGCTCTCGCCGCCGGCGGCATGCCGTTCGCCGACGACGATCCTGCCTTCTGCCCCGTACACGGCTGGCACTGCGAGGAGGGATGCCCGCGGTGAGCAGTCTGCACAGGCTCACCCCCGCGCGGCCGCCTGGCGGAGGCGACCATCAACGAATCGCGGACCAGCCTTGCCCGGCTCGGCGAGCGACCGTTCGTCGCCGCGACTAGTCCGTTCGCGTGCTATCACGCGGGTCCCCCGCACTCGCCGAGCTGGCAGGGACATCGCGACGTCTTCAGGCCAGGGCAGTCGCCAATGGCCGAACTCGACTCATCCGACAACGCCGATTGTCAGACATCGAGGCCTCACGCCTCGACAACATCAGCAGTTCGGAGGGAAGGCCCCGCATGGGATCAACCTCGACACACCGCGAGCCAGGAATGAGCGATCGCGAGTTCATGGAAGGCGAACTTCCGAACACGCTAACTGCACAGGGTTGCATCCTAGCCTGCGCAACCGTCCGTGGCGTCTTCTACGCGGCCGTGCAAGAAAGGCGCTCAAGCAAGGTCTGGGCGCTGGTGGTCCTCATCAAGCGCGGCCGCGGCTACTACAACTGCACCTACAAAGAGATGGAGGAGCGAGACGGTCCGGTTGAAGACCATTGCCCCGTCCGCATCCTCGAGCTCCTGAGCCCTCTGCCGGCATGTAGCCACGACGAGGAGTACTGCCGACTGTGCAACGCCGAAATAGCACTTGAGGGTGGCCAGTGGAACAGCCGGGCGCTACCGGGGCAACGCCCAGACGTTGCTGGCCCACGTTGCATCCGGGGCTACCCCATCGGCGCTGCCGCCCCAGACGGAAGCGCGCCGCTCCACGAGCCGGGCGGGACCGCGTCGTGCAGCACGTGCTGGGCCCGGAACTGGCGTGAACGGTGTCGCGCGAACGACGAAAGGGAACGTCAAGCCAGACGGCGCGCCAAGGCTGTACGGCCGGGAACCCGCGTCCGGTTTGGCAGGCCCTTGCAGTTCAGCAACGGTGAACAGCGCGACACCTTCATCTTCGTGACACGGTCAACATTTCGCGCACCCGACAGCAACGATCGCTACAGCATTCCGCGCTGGCGCATCGACCACGAATTCAAAATCATCTCCCCACCCCTCGCTTGATCCCGCCGTACCTCTGACCAGCCGCGCCGGGCCTCGCACGCCGACGCCCGGCGTGCCGGCGGCATGAGGTTCGGCAACTGTGCCTCGAACCGCGTCGGCATCGCATCGTGCGCAGTGTACGGGACATCATCGGCACCTGTGCGCGCCAGCCGCGGAGCTCCCTGCCTGCTGGCCCGCACCGCACTGAAAGGTCACCGTGACCGAAGGCACTCACCACGCTCACACCGCCCTCGGAGCACCCGAACAGCCGGAACCCACCCTCACCATCGTTCACGATCGCCAGCATGGCACCATCGTCTACGGCACGACCCGACGCGACAGCGCAGGACCGATCCTGCACGCGGCCGGCTTCCGTGGTTCCGACGCCCTCGACGTGCCCATCAACGACGAACTCGGCGACGCCTACTGGTACGTGCCGCACTCACGACGTCGTCACGCCGACCGATGGAAGATCGACCAGGCCGCCGCCGCGCTGCGCGACGCCGGCTGGCACGTCACCGTCACCATCGACAACACCACGCCCGCCACCGGCTTCTGGGCTCTGGAAGCCGAACGCGCCGCCCGCGCCCAGACCCGCGCCGAACGGCTGGAACAGCGCAGCCAGACAGCACGCGGCACCGGCCAGGCCATCCTGGCCGCCAACGACGCCACCTACGGCGCGCTCAACGGAACACCCCTACTCGTCGACCATTACAGCTACCAGCGACACAAACGACTGCTGGAACGGCTGTGGAAACGTGACAGCAAAGCCTTCGAACTACTCCGCGAAGCAGATGCACTTCTCGGCAGGGCCCAAGCGGCGCGCAACTTCCGCAACCACCGCGAAGGCGTCGGTGTCACACGGCGGCGCATCGCCGAGCTCGAAAAGCACCTTCGCGACATCGAACGGACGATGGCCGGGCGCACCGAGCGGTGGGCCGTTCAGGCGGTCGTTGAAGGCTCTGAGCCGGAGAAGGTCCGCCGCAGCCGAGAGCTGACCGAACGCGGCGTGCCCTTTGCGGTGATCAGCGCCGACGACAGCGCGGTCCAGGTGTGGCTGGGGCTGGGCGAACACAGCAAGAAGGTCCTTCTCGCCGAAACGGTTGAGACGGTGGAAGAGATCGCCTACTGGGAAGATCTGATCGAAGCCTCCGGGAAGAAGGTATGGCGTAACACCGACTTCACCGTGGGCGACTACGCGTTCACGGGTGGACGTTGGCGCGAAGTCGTCGGCGTCAGCCTCAAGTCGCTGACCGTGCCCGACCGGCTCACATCCCCCACCGTGAAGCTGCAGTCCATGGCCGAGCTGGCGCACCACATGCGTCATCCGACGACCAGCACGATGCCCTACGACCAGGTGCACGACCAGATGACGGCGCAGCAGGCGCGCGAACGCTTCCCCGAAGCCTTCGCGTACGAAGATTTGCCGCCCCTGCCGCCGAGACCCGCTGCCCGCCGAGGCAAGGTGCGCCTCAGCCAGCAGAACGGCCCACAGCACGAGGCGTGGCACTTCATCATCGGTGGCCAGACCTACCGAGCATCGTGGCAGCAGCCCGAATCCTGGTACGGCCCGCCCAACCCGATCAAGGCTCCGGCACCGATCCGGATCTCCGAGACGTTCGGCCAGACCAGCCGGCCGGCCGAACTCATCACCGAGCTGTCCGTGCCGGCCGATGTGCGCTGGCGCGAAGAAATCGTCAACGTGTTGCGCGTCTGGGTCGAACAGCACGCTCGTGCGCACACCGCCGAAGCGGCTGCCCCCGGCGCCCCTCAGTGAGACGGCAGACACCACGACATCACCGTCGCCCATCCACGCAATACTCACATCAAGCCCGCCGTTTGATCGCCGAGGAACCTGCTGATGCCCCCTGTACGCACTCTTCCGCCCATGCCGGAGGCGATAGCCGCGCTGCCCCGCGATCGGGGCTACCCGGTTCCCTGGGTGTCTTGCTGGGCAAACGGCCAGTTCATTGTCCGCAACACACCGCACTCCGGGCTCGTGCGCCGCTGCGGCTGCACTCCCGGCCAGGGGCGGGCGCTCATCGGCACCCCGTGCGCCGATCGCCAGCGGCGCGCCATGCGCCAGCGACTGTGCGGCACGTGCGGGCGGCCACTCACCTCGCCCATGGTCTTCATCGGCGAGCGTGACATGCCCTATTCGCAGGAGCCTGCGCTTCACGTCGAATGCGCGGTCTTCAGTCTCCGCGCCTGTCCGCATCTCCTCCATCACGGCACGTCTGTAGGCGTCATCATCGCCTCCGCCTACGGGATCATGGAAAGCCGCGTTCTCGGCTTCGACGACCGCGGGAATCCGATCCGGCGCCTATGTCCCGCAGGAGACGGCAAGCGCACCGGAGGAGCGCTTGAATGCTTGATCGCCCGAATGCCGCAGAGCGCGCTTCGACACCCCGCTGAAGCGTGGCTTGCCGCCACCGGCTGAGCGCACTGCTCACGGTTCGTCCCTGACGTTGATCCCTACCAGTGGAAGGGCCTCCACATGGCTGACCTCGAGAATCTCGTTATCGCCCGCCGGCTGCGCGTCCCCATCGGCGACACCCTCGTCGGCTCGAACCCGGGCCGGGGAGAAGTGGCCGCCCGCCAGCTCGACGCCGCGCTGCTGAGCGTTGGCTTCAAGTGCTCGGCGGCTCTGCTGGAGCGGCTTTCGAAGTTGCGCGTCGAGACCGTGATCGACCTCGGCGTGCGCGTCCTGGCCGCCATCCGCGAACTCGTGGGCGACCACGTGCAGCACAACGCGTACTTCATCAACTTCCCCCGCAACGTGCCCGACACCATCGAGTTCTGGGTCGACCTGCTCAGCAAGGCACTGCTCGACCCGGTCGCCGCTGCACGCGTCGCCCAGCCCGGGCCGCTCAACCTGCTCGCGCTGCCCGAGTACGGCCGCTACCAGCACACCTACGCCGACCTGCTGGCCGCGCACGCCGAGCTGATCCCGCTCGCCGGCGACCGGATCACCATGCTGGAGCTCGGCGGCAGCCTGAAGTCGGAGGCGCGCGAACTGTTCGTCTCGCTGGCGGGCTCGGAGGTGCCGTTGTCCGCCGAGGACCTGGCGGCGCTGCGCACGCTGGCCGCGTTCTGCGCCGACGAGCCGGAGCGTATTCCGGTGCGCGAGAACCGAGCGGTCATCAATGAGATGCGGCTGGCCTCCCACCGGCCGCTGCTTGTGGACACGGTGACGGACGTGCTCCGGCTCGCCTGCGGCATCTCCGGCGGCGACGTCACGCTGGACACGCCCACCCGTTTCCGGTCGTTCCGCCGGGCCGAGCGCCGCGCCCTCATGCGGGCTCTGGACACGGTGGTCACGCCAGCCAAGCTTGGCGACGTGCCGCGCCACAGCGAGCAGTGGAAGCGACTTGGCGAGCGGCTGCACCCGCACGACTACCCGCACCTTTGGCGCGCCGCGCACGTCTTCGAGGTCGCCAGAGGCGAACGCAAGGCGCGCAGCTTCGACAGCCGCGTCGAGGCGGCCCTGTCGGACGGCCGTACCGATGACGCCGTAGAGCTGCTGGGCAATGCGCCGGGCGCGCTGCTGCGCCGCTTCGATCACCTGCTGCGCACCGCGACGTCCCCTTCGGCCGTGCTCGACGCCGCGGAGAAGGCCGCGACCAGCGCCTCCGGGCGAGTCCTGCTGTCATTGCGCGAGCACCTGCAGAACCGGCTCACTCCCGTTGCCGGTCGCGTTTTCGCCAACCGGCGCGGCCGGGCGTGGACGACGCCCGACACCCGCGCTCCGATCAACGAGGACACCCTGTCGCGGGCGGTGGCCGTCCTCGACGAGGAGATCACCCGGCGCCTGCCCGACCTTGGCAAGCTGATCGTCGATCCCGAGGTGCTCGACGTCGCGCTGCCGCTGTCCGGCAAGGCCGTCGCGCCCGGGCTCGGCATGCTGCCGCGCGGCTCTCTGTCGGCGGTGGACGGTGAGCTGCTGCGGTTCTTCGTCTACTGGCGCCAGGCCAGCCGGCGCACTGACTACGACCTGTCGGCCCTGATGCTGGACGCCTCCTACGGCGATCCCGAGCACGTCTCGTGGACCAGCTACCGCAACGCCTTCGCGGAATACTCTGGCGACCTCACCGACGCCACCAACGGCGCGAGCGAGTTCATCAACATCCGCCTCGCCCAGGCGACCAAGCCGATCATCATCCCGCAGGTCAACATCTTCTCCGGAGAGCCGTTCGACGAGGCCGCGGAGGCGTTCTTCGGGTTCATGCTCAGGGGCGCCGAGCAGGAGGGCAGGCCGTTCGAGCCGCGCACGGTGCGGATGAAGTCCGACCTGCGCGGGTCGGGGCGCGTCGCGTTGCCGCTGGTGTTCCTGCGCGGCGGCGACGGCGGCTGGCAGGCGAAGTGGCTGCACCTCTACCTGCAGGGACATGTCAGCTTCAACCGCGTGGAGGGTAACCGCGTCACGACCGCCTCCCAGGTGCGCGCGATCGTCGAGCGTGATTACCTGCGGGTGCGTTACCTCGTCGGGCTGCTGGAGCGGAAGAATCCGGCCGGTGACCACACCACGCATATCGCTCTTCAGGCGCCGGCCGATCTGCCGGACGGTGTGAAGGTGTACACGCCGTCGGCGCTGCATGAGCTGATCCCCGCCTGAAGCTGGTACAGTAAAGATCATGAGGCCATGGGAAGGCTTCCTTCTCATCTTTGGAAAAGAATCTCTAGTCTTCCCGCTTTCCTCGTTTACTGGCTGTGAGGCCATTCGATGAGCTTCCTTCTCATCTGGTTCAAATTCAGGTAGGCCCTTTGGGCCTTCCGGCATCTAGCTCCCGGGCTTCCCTCACAACAGCCAGCCTGCCCGGTTCCGCGCACGCGTGCTCAGGACCGCTGCCCTCCCCGCCACCCAGCACGCCAGGCGGGCACACCTTCACACCCGCGCCGCAGCAGGATCGTCACCACGCGCGCGGCGCACACCACGGTGGCCACCACGATGCTCGACGCGCGCAGCCCGACGGCCACACCGCCGCCGCTCGTCAAGGCGCGGTGTGAGGTCGCCGCAATCGCCAGGACCCCGCAGCAGCGGCTCCAACCGATACCGCTAGGCGGACGGGAGTCTCACACGGAGTTGACACCTTGGCGTGCCGTCCCGCGTCCTTCACATCGGCAGTTCCAGGCCCTGAAGAGGGTCCATGAACCGTGAGGCCATCTCGAATGAGGTGCTGTGGCGGTTGATCCAAGATGCACCAGACTTCGACGTCTACGAGATCGTTGAGGACATCGGGTTCACCTACGGTTACGACCTCACGACCTTCGCCGGCATTCCGGACGAGGAGTTCTGGGCGATCGTGGAACGCCACAGGCTCCCCCCGCTCCCGAACGGAGCCCGTCGTACCCGCCCAACGTGGTGACACACCTCTGCCGACATTGAACCGCAGCCTTCAGCCGCGCACCCTCCACCTCTCATCGCCGCCGCCTGCCAAGGAAGGAGCACACCCATCGCCATCACCGATACGACCGACCCCACTGCCACATTGGTAGAAAGCGCCCTACACACCATCACCACCACATGGCGTTGGCAGGTGCGCATCGACCTGCGCCGCCGCCACATCGGCTTGACCGTCGAACGCGACGCATCGGTCACCGTGACCATCCCGCCGGGGGTATCTGCTCAAGAGGTCGCCCAGGCCGTCGCGGGCAAGGTCGACTGGATCGCCCACCGGGTGCGCCTTGCCCGCGAGACGGCTCCGGACCACCCGGTCAAGGAGCTCGTCGGCGGCGAGGGGTTTCCGTGGTTCGGGCGATCACATCGACTGCGCCTGGTCGACGACAGCGACGACGAACCGGCCGTCCGGCTGGAGCCTGGCCCGTCCGGCTGGCTCCGCCTTCAGCGCAGATACGCCCATGACGGCCAAGCCCTTATCGACTGGTACAGCGCCGGCCTGCAGGAACATCTGGCCGAGACCAGCCGTCAGTGGCACTCCCGCCTGGGGATCCGGAACCCGGTCACCTACCGCGCGGCCGACCTTGGCGAAAATCAGTCCGCCGTAAGGCTTGGCTCAACCCCGACCCTGACCCTGCATTGGGCCGCAGCCCAGCTGCAACTCACCCAGGTGAGTTACCTCCTGGCGCGCGAACTGTGCCACGTTGCTGCCGGTCGGCGACTCGGACAACGAGAGCACCAGAGCCGTCTGAACGCGTGCATGCCGGGATGGGCCGACCACCTCCGCCTGATGGCACAGGACTGGCGGCGAACATGGATCGGGGCCGTCTCCCTCCCCCGACCGCAGACGCGCCCGGACACAGCGTTGTACTGCCGGGTTTGCCAGGGCGAAATCGCGCCGGGCGCGGAACGACAAGTTGCCGCCGTTGAACCTGGCACGAATCCCTGGTGCTGTCCTATGTGCTGGGTGCACCAGGCCTGAACGGACGAAGCATCATCTACAAGACATCGGTCGCAGCGCCCACACATAGGCCCTCCTTGCGCAAAACCGCCCAGTTACGTCCGCGGCGGGCGTCGCCAACGATCATTCCGCCGCCCAGCTCGCCGCAGCGCAGCATTGGCGGAGCATGAGAACGCGTCATCGTGGCCGGAAGCATGGTGACGCGTTGCCTCGCAATCGGTCCTCAACCGTCCCCGCTCATGCCTCAACTGCTGCGCCCGCTGGATGATTTGCAGAGCGTATTTCTCGGCGTCGAAGTAGCGAAGCGCGTAGGGATACGTGATCTTCATCGCCGAGGCGAGCTGCTGGCCTTGTTCTTGGACCCCACGCCGTAGGGACTCCACCCCAATAGCATCGAGTACGAACCCCCGCGCCTTCAGATGAGCCAGCACCTGATCAGCAAGGCGGACAACGCGCGGACCATACCGCGCTCGCCGCGACACGGCCGGCACGGCCGGCTCAGAACCCGCCGCCGGTACGTGATCAAACAATCCCATCCTGACATTATGCCGTCCACCGCACCAGGCGATCGGCCGGACCGTCGAACTGACATCCGAAGCAGCGGCTGAGATCACACGGCCCTGACGGCGCGAGCCTCACCAGAAGACGCACAAAGGCAGCTCGGGCGGAAGGTTATCCCGGCACTTAGTTGATGAAATCACCCACGTCCTGCGCTCCGGAAGGCCACGCCGCGCTGCGCGCGGTCGCCCTCCGGGCGAGCCTTCCTGCACTCCGGACGTGGGTGATCCCCGATCCTCAGGTGCCGGGACCAGCCCGGCTGGCACCAAAGGGGACCGCGCGTGTTCAAGCTGGAGGACCTGGTCGCACTCCGTAAGGGCCGTGGGCTCACCCACGAACAGGTCGCCTCGCGAATGGTGATGACAGTCAGCAACCTCAAACGGCTGGAGAGGACATTCCTCTCCGGCGAGGGAGCCCACGCCCTGACCGTGTTCGATTACGCGGCGGCGATCGGCTATCCCCTCCGTCCCACCGTTGAGCAGCTGGTGCGGCACCGGGTTGCAACTGATCCATCGCCTCATCGGGTTGCCGAGGCGATGGGGATCGGTGTTGGGAGCGTACGCCGGCTCGAACGCAAGCTGATGTCCGGTGGGGGTGGCCACATCCGCACAGTGCTCAAGTACAGCGCAGCCGTAGGCATGCCTCTGACACCCACACCGGATCCCGATTTCACACTGCCACCTGACAATCCGGCACCCCGCTCGCGCTCCTCCACGACGCCTACGATGAGCCAACGGCAGCGCGCCGAGGAGACTCATAACTTGGCCGAACAGGTCCGGCAGATGAAGGCTGCAGACATACGCATCCAAGACATCGCCACGCGCCTGCAGATGGACCGCAAGACCATTCGCCGGTATCTGGATCCGGCGCGAACCCAGCAGCAGCTCGCCAGAGAACGGCACCGCGACCAGGAACGCCGACGGCTGGCCGCGAGAGCACACCAGATGGACGCCGACGGCAAGAACGTCAAAGAGATCGCTGAGAGCCTACAGATCTCCCACAGCAGCGTCTTGCGGTACATGAAACAGTACCCGGCCGAAGCGGACGGCTGAGCGCTCGGACCGTCCTGCCCTGCCCACCTTGCCGTCTCCCCGCCGTGCGTGGTGAGACCCCCCTTGTCCGAGGCCGCTCATCTCCGCACTGCCCGGCGACAGGCCGGGCAGAACGCGGCGAATGACGGAGCCGGCACGAGGCCGGCGGGCGCCGGAATCGCCTGCATGCGCGTACCGCCGACGTCTTGGCGTCGCGACACGCCACCACGGAGCCGCCCACATCATCCTGAGCGGCCCTCTCTTATTTGCTTCGTCTGATCTGGAGCAACTCGTGATCACCACCATGGTGACCCACTTCGGCTTGGTGTTCGTCATCCCTCGCCATTTCGCCCACCGCAGCAGCGGATTCGCCCACTCCATTCACCTCACCCGCAAGGTGTGGAACGCCCTCATCGAGAACGACGACCTCGCCGACGAGCGAGCCCATCACGTCCGCTGCCACGACCTGCTGTGGGAGACCGCCCACGTCGCCGCCCAGATGGGCGAAACCAGCGCCGCATCGACCCCCATGAGCGTTGTACGCGAGCGCGCGAACGCGCAGCTTCTGGAAGCGACGGTGGCCCTCTGGCCTTCGCAGTCCCCACATGGCCCACTGACCATCGCGTTCGCTGAGGAAAGTCCCGCCACCACCTGACAGCCGGACAATCCGCCGACCTGACATTGCCTCTCCACCCCCTTGCCGCGGTAGCGGTACAGCGAAGGGATTCCCATGCACGACGCTCGTCCCATGCCTGCAGCCATGCTCCATGAGGCGCATCAGGATGCCCCACACTTCTACCCCCCGCTGCGCAACTTTGTGTGCTTGCTCACCGGGATAGTCATCGGTTGCGCACCCGTCCTCTGTCTCCTTCTGGCCAGAACCGACGCCTGATCCACGCCCAATCGACGAGCGAACCCCACCACGCTGACGCCGCGCGGAAGTTCGCCAGCTACCGCCAGTTCGACCGCGCCCGAGCAGGGCGTGCACGGCGCAAACCCGGCGCAACCCACAGACCCACCTGGAGGCGGCGCGGAGTACCAGGCCCGCCGTCTCCGGGTGTCCCATACCCCGGGCTCTTCGCCTGCACAGAAGAAGCCCGTACGCAGGGTCCTCCGGCACCAGCCCGGTTCCACAGCGCACCCGTTTCGCGCGTCAAGGCCACGCCTACGGCAGACCTTGACCCACTCCACGGGTGTGCCGTCCTGGGGATGCAGGCGCCGGAGCTTCCCGCCCTCCGACGAAGCGCGTGATCTCCCAGGCCACTGATCCAGCCGCCTTCCGGCCAACGCCCGCACCGAGCGAAGCAACGCACCATGCTGCAGAGCACCATCAGCAACGAGGGACGCACCTACACCAACCTGCTGCCGGTCATCGTCAGCTCCGGCGCCTACCAGCTTCCCGAGGGCACCACCCACTGGGGCTTGCGATCGGTGCATCGCGACCCGGAAACGGGCGCGCGCTACTCCCGCCTCGGATTCCCGTATCCCGAGCCGGGCCACTGGGTGACCGCTCCTGGCCCCATCGCTCCGGGCAACCGCAGCGCGTGCCCACGGGCGGAGGGGGATGGCTTGTGCCTGGCCACGAACGACATCGACCTCGCTCAGGTAGACAGCGATGGCGAAGCGTTGCTCTGGAGCAGCGCGCCGATCTGGAAGGCTATCTCCAGCAGCGGAATCCCAGCCAACCATCTGCTCCTGGTCGCCTACTCGAGATCCGACATCCTCGGTGGTGATTACACGCGCGGCAAACTCCGCGTCCGACGCATGTTCATCGTGGCTGATATAGACGGCCTTGCGCTGATCACCGACCACGGGACCGGAGCTGAGGTCGCGGGGCTCAACCTGCAGATCGAACCCACCTGGTCGGGCGGATACTTAGACCAGGCGTTGATGGCCGGCGCCACACTCGCCGAATACACCGCAGCCCATCGCGACCGTATCGAGCTGTCAGCGTACGCGTCCGCCCGCGCAGCAGGACTGACGGACCACGAGATCCGAGCCCTGCAGCCCAGCCAGTTGTTGTTCCTCTTGTCCTTGATCGAGGCCGGCGCCAGCATCGAACAGGGACAAGCGGCGCTCGCCGCCAACGTCGATCCAGACTGGTACGAAGAAGCGCTCGATGCCAACATCGACCACGCTGACATTCTCGACGCGCACAAGCGCGCTGGTTACCGGTGGGATGACCAACAAAAGTACATCTACATTCTCGGGCGTATACACGCCGTCAACCACAGCCGATCATGTAGGGCCGCCACGATCCGGATCCACGCGCGCCTCTACAACGCAGTCCGTCAGGCCGGGGCCAGCGATCGGCGCGTCCGGGCCGCGCACAAGGCGGGCATCGATTTGTATACCTACGCCCGACTCCTCCGTGCCAAGACGACTCACCGCCAGATCTTCACCGCGCTGGATGCCAACATTCCGATCAAGCCCTACGTCTACAACCGCTGCAACGGTGTCAGCGACGAGACGATTCATGCGGCGCACCGCGCGGGCGAGAACCTGTGGTACCTGAGCGCACCCGCCGCCAGTGACGAACCGCCGTTCTGAAACTCGTGACCCAACAGCCCCCGGCGCCCGCCTGGTTATCCGGCACACCCGCTCCGCGCGTCAAGGCCACGCCTTCGGCGGACCTTGACCCACTCCGCGGCTGCACCGGGCCAGAGATCCAGGCGCCGGGGACACTTCTTCTTCCCCAAACGTCTGCGCCCCTGCTCCGTCGGACAGGGGTGTCCGCCGTCACCGGAGGAAAGAGGTCCCCATGCTGAGGCCGTCCGTTGCGCTCCTGAGCAAGCAGTACGACAACCTGCTGTGGAAGATCGTCAAGACTGGTGACCATCGGCTGCCGAAGGGCACCACTAGCTGGGGCCTGGCCGCCGTGCACCGCGACAGCACCACCGCGGCGCGTACGTTCACCACCGGGCAGCCTTGCCCAGCGGTCGGCTGGGCCACCGCGACGGGCCCGCTGAACGAGGACAACCCGTCCGCATGGCCCTCCTACTCGGGAGACGGCCTCAGAGTGGCCACGACAGAGGTGGACACCGACGGCGCACTGTGGTCGGCGCTCAGCGCCGAAGGCGTGACCTGCGACCGTCCGGTGCTCGTCGCCTACGCCGAAGAAGACCTTGTGGGAGACGACAGCGACGGCGACGCGGACGGAGCCGCCGTCCGCGTCCGGCGGCTGTACGTCGTCGCCGACATCGATGTCATGGTGTTGCTCCAAACGCATGGCGCCGGAGCAGACCTCCGTGGTCTGAAGCTGGCGGAGGGGATCCCCGACATGGGCATGGCGCTGATGTACGGCGCCACCTACGACCAAGTCGGCGAGGTCTTCGGCAAGAACGCCGATCTGCGGGACTACGGTGACGCGCTCAAGAGAGGCGAAACGCATGACTTCTACCTCTCTCTCATCGCTGTCATCTTCGAGCACATCGACCGATGGCACGGAGTCACCCCGGAGCAGCGCACGCGAATCCGCAAGTCCCCCTACCGATTCGTCCTGGCGCGGTCCCATGATCTGACCATCGCGCAAGCGACGGCCTACCTGGATGTCGCGGCCGACGTCCCGCTCGCCACCTTCGGGCGTGCGTGCCAGGCTGCTACTCCGGAGGAGATCGTGGAAGCCTCGGCGATTTGCTATCTGCCCCTGTACGCGTACAGCCGCCTTGGGCGCGTGGGGCACCAGCAAGCCATGAACCAGGCCGCCGCCATCCCATTCTGACCCCCTCATGCCGGAGAAGAGCCGATCTGGCTCCTCGCCGGCCGCACAACGGTCCCTGACGCCAATCACGCCCCCGTCTGCTTGGCCACATGGTCAGCACCATCACGATCGCTCAAAGCTGCAAGTCAACCAGAGCAGCGCACCGTAGGCCGAAGCCAAGAAGTGCTCGAAGCATCTGACAGCTAGGAGATCGAGGTGCTTGACGACTCGGACCGGCGACCCGTACGTCCCCCGACTGGAGGCTGCCGCATGAGCACCCGCAACGTTCACACCAAAAGCCACGCCAGCGTCCTGGTCGACCTGGCCGACGTCCACGAACTGCTGGATGGCCTGCGAGCCCTGGCCGAGGTGCGCGAGCACGACTGCGCCGTCACGATCCTCCGGCCGGAGATCGTCGCCGGGACCGGCATTGTTTTCCAGGACCTGCCCAGGACCGTCAAGCACTGGCTGGACGAAGATACCCGGGCCTGGCGGCTGCAGGTGGTCGGCACCGACCACCTGCCGCACGAGCTCGAAGGACCGATCGAGATCTGTTCCCACCCCACCTGCGAGGGCTACGCACGATGAGGCGGCAACTCCCGCAGCGGAGGTACGTGCGGGCCGGGGAGACGGTCGAAGTTCTCGGCAAGTCAACTCAGGCCGGCATCGCGCTGCAGTACGCCGGTCGGCGCATCACCGTTGAGGTGAGGATCGACGGACGGGGTCACCTCTACCCGGCGCTGCAGAAGCCCTGGGATCCAAGGTACCCGCGCACCGACCTTTCGATGGAAGCGGTCGCCTTCTATAACGACCACGGCCGCTGGTTCTACTACCCCGACGACGCGCTCCACGAGCGGCTGGCATGGGAGGGCGACCCCGCTAGCTGAGCCTGCTAAGCAGCGCCAGCATGCAGACGCTGCTCAGCTTGCCCCACGGACCGGACCATGACGTGACTGCGTTGCAGAACAACACGACGTTCTCGAGCTTTCACTACGCCGGTACCGTCCCCCCACGCCCCAGGACAACGGTAGCTGCTGCGCCAGCCACAACACTAGCCAGCGCGCCGCACCCCCAACCGCCCAGGCGCCAGACGAGACCGCCACGGCGGGTCAAGCACGCGCCCGACCGAAACCGTGGAGATGACAATGCTTGGTGCCGGACCTCTCACGGTCACTGACGCCCAATGGCAGCGGCTTCTGGCCCAGGAGAGCGTTGCCGGCTTCCGTATCAACCGGATCGACGACGTTCGGGCTGTGCTGAAATTCGCCCGGTGCACGCTCTCCGACCTGCCGCGCGATGATCCTTGCTACCTGCCGGACCTGTTAGACGTCGAGGTGTATGACACAAGCGTTGAGAACGACCAAACGTTCACTGTCCGCGCCTCTGCGGTGGGGTGGTTGTTCAACGCCCACACCTTTCGGATCTCCCTCGCCGCAGAGCAACGGTGGAACGACCGCCCAGGCAAGGTCGTCGTCTGGGCCGTCCTGAGCGACATCCTCGCACGCTACAACTCGCTCGTTGACGCGGTCGCAGCCTTCGCGGCGCGCTACACCATGGCTGAGTACGCCAAGCACCTCGGCCTCGCCCCGGGCGAGGTAGAAGCTCTGCCCGGCAACGACGATCTTCCACCTGGTTGGACTCCGCTGGATGTCGCTAACCAGATTCGCCGCTCGCCGCACCTGTCTGATCTGGATCGCGTCTGCATGTTTCTGGAGAGGATCACCGGCAGGCGCACCCTCCCGCCGGTGATTCCCTCCACCGAGAAGCTCAGCACCTTCCCGAAGGCAGCGAAGTATCTCGGCGAGGCCGTAAGCGCGCCATCCGATCGCCCACGTACTGACGACCCGTCGGTCAAAGCGACGAACCGTGAGAGTGTGATGGACGCGCTGCGCCGCAGGCTCGCCGGCCACACCGTCGAGTTCGACGACGAGCACAACGCAGCGACGATCATCTACGACTACGGGCACCTGACAATCGTCGTGGATGATCAGGGCCGCTGCGGTGTTACCCGTGACACGCCCGACGAGGCAAACGTGTCTCACGGGGACGGGCTGATGCTCGACGCGCTGGGCCCCGTCCTCTACCGCGCCCTGTGCGAAGCCGTCGAAGAAGCCGAACGCTGAGCAGCCGAGGGTCATTAGCGGTACGCCACCCAAACGGAGGCCGCCTTGCAACCGCACGCCCCTCGCCGACGTCCACGGCCGCTCCCAAAAGCCCGACACCGGCTGGCACATCTGTGATCGTCAACGCCCGCTGAACGGAGAACCGCCAGCATGCCCCGCAACGCCTACACCATCGACCAGGCCCAGCCGGTGCTGACGCTCGCAGTCGAGCAGATGACGACCGCGATCCAGGTCGCCCACCCGCAGCCCGACTGCTTGCCGCTGCCGAACCTGCGCGTTCCGACCAGCGTGGCCGACCTCGAGCAGCACCTCCAGTACCTAGCGGAGAACCTGTGGACCAACCAGGGCAGCCACCGCCACCCCGGCTGGATCAAGGCCCGCCAGTGCACGCACCGAGAGCATACGGCCGAGGAGGTGGTGCTCGACATCTACGAGCTGATCGTGAAGTGGTACCAGACCCTTTGCGACCTACGGCATTACTTGCTCGCCGACGGCTTCACGGCAAGGAACAACTGGCGATGGCTGGCCAACCCGCGTGACTTTCACGGCCAGTACGTCATGTATCTCGACAAGGTAATGCTTCACGAGGTCCCCGCCCCCGCCCCGCGTGAGCTGAGCCTGGAGGAGGTCACCGCCGAGGCCGAGCGATACCACAAGCACGCGGTCGAGCTCGGCTGGGAGACCTTCGGCGGCCTCGATAGCTTCGGGAGTCATGGGAAGCGCCCCTTCATGGCATTGACCGTGCACCCCGCCAGTCGCGAAGACCCGTATCGCCGTCGAGGCTTGACCCTCGCCTTCAGGTTCTACTGCGACGGCACGCGCGAGGTGCGGACCTTCCAGTACGGCGTGCTGCCGAAGCCGATCTCCTGGGACCGGGCCCACGACATCCTCCACGACCCGTCCCTGCACAGCGACCCCAGCCCACTCAAGCCGCGCGCGTTCTCATGCCAGTTCAACACCACCAGGGACCTGGCATGATCATGACGAAGGAGCGCCGGACCGGCCAGAAGATCGCTTCACAAGGTGTCAGCGCGCCGCACCGGAGAACCGCCTGACTCCGCCGAGACGGCAACCACACCTTGGAGAAGGTATGCATGTTGCGGCCGAGCAGCAACGCCAGGCACCAGCTCACTCAGGAAACCGACCTGCGCCTGGACAACGACGCGTACGCCTGACGGACGGGTGTCAGAACGGCGATTTGGCCGAGCCGCTGCCCCGACGCCCGCCTGGTTATCCGGCACAGCCGCTCCGCGCGTCAAGGCCACGCCTTCGGCGGACCTTGACCCACTCCGCGGCTGCACCGGGCTGAGAGCCCAGGCGCCGGGGCCGATCCCGGCGCCAGCGACTCAGCGCATGGGAGTAGACGATGCATCCCACGTACCCCTCTGGCGAGCACGGACACGCGCAAGAAGCCCACCCCACTCATCTCATTAACGATAGCTACGGCGACGACCCCATGTACGGCCACATGCTGGTCATCGCCCCGTCCGGCGAGCAGGCGTTCTGGCTCCCTGACCGCAAGAGCGCCCTGGACCGCGTAGGCGAAACCGCCCGGGTGATCCTCGTTGGCGACAACCGGCGCATGCTCGCTTCGCACGCCAACCAGGAAGGCCACATCTACCTGGATCGCACCACCGCCCACGACGGCCGAACGCTCACTCCCGGCAGTGTCGAAGCGGACGCCTACGCCACCCTCACCGACCGACGCGCGATGTCCGAGGTCCTCTACCCGCCCTACATCGGCGACATCAAGAAGCGGCCCAACGTCGAGCATCTGCGCGACCCCTTCTACACTCTCGGCAACCGTGAGATCATCGTCGTG
The DNA here is from genome assembly GCF_039529435.1 of Nonomuraea maheshkhaliensis. NCBI lineage: Bacteria > Bacillati > Actinomycetota > Actinomycetes > Streptosporangiales > Streptosporangiaceae > Nonomuraea > Nonomuraea maheshkhaliensis. The sequence continues at coordinate 19,996 of NZ_BAAAMU010000011.1, read as the reverse complement.
CACCAGCAACGCCGCATCGTCGTATGGATCGAAGATCGGCCTTGCGACTTCGGCCACGACCTGTCATTCGGTGCGCCGATCCTCCCCCGCGGGAGCGTCGCATGGGAGCACGCCGACCGCCTCGACAAGTGGCCGGCTGCCTACCGGCGCGACCTATGGCCTCTGGCCGAGAGCCTGTGGGCACTCTCCACAAGAGACGACGAGAAGTGGTGAGAAAACCTGGAGCCGAGCCCACGTAGCCGACGGTCGTGGTGAGCATCCACCGCCAACACCGCCGTCCGGGTCCGCACAGAACGCGTGATGAAGCCCACCCAGGTGTGGGCGCATCGCGGCAGCCAGGGCAAGATCCCTCTGCTCTCGGTTGACGTCAACCCATACCCCTGCGTGTCAAGGCCAAGCCGCGCTCCGCGCGGTCGCCCTCCAGGCGAGCCTTGACACGCAGGGGTGCCGGCAAAACAAGGCCAGGCCGCGCTCCGCGCGGTCGCCCTTCGGGCGAGCCTTATTTCCCCGGCCCTCACGGCAAGGCCAAGCCGCTTCGCGGTCGCCTTCGGCGAGCCTTGCCACTCGGGCTTCTCCCGCACTTCATCGTCTCGGCCTGGTCGGACAGACACTGCGAGCAAGCCCCCCGCCGCGGAAGACCGCAGACAGATACCGACATGCGTCTCCATCAAACCCTGGCCGGTCCAACCGCCGTCCGCATCCACGAGCGGGGCGGAGTTCACCCCCTCATGACGCTCGCCGAAAGGACGACGATGAGCGCAGAGAACAGCGACGACTACACGTCCGTCAAGATCATACCGGCGCACCTCATGGCGGAATGGACCGCGCACACGAAACTCACACATCGTCACTTGCCCGGCCTGGCTGCCTTCATCAACAAGATTCACGGCCGCTTCGATCTAGCCGAGCTGTTCGTGCAGGAACTGCCCGAGCGTCGGGTTCTAACGGCCGGGGACCCCCACCCGGGGACCTGCCCGGACCAGTCCGGGTACCGCGTCCGCTCAGCGACGGTGGAGCAGTTCTGCGACGAGTTCGACGTGGATGAGGACCTGGCCGAGAAGTACCGGCCCTATATCAGAGCAGGCAGAGGCGCCGAGCGGTCGTTCGGTCGTGCGGACGTGGCAGACCTGCCCGTCCCGGCCGCCGCATTCGTCCGCGAACTGGACGCCCTGTTCGGCCGTCCTCCGCTGGACCCCAGCGACTACACCCCCACCCAATCGTTCATCACCACTCTGATCGAGCTGGCCGAAAACACGCCGCCGGCCACGGACGAGCCCAGGACGGTCCTCACTCTCGCCGACCCGGAAACCGGGGACGAGGCGCTGGTGAAACTGGCACAGACACACGTCGAGGCGCTCAACACGGCTGCTTACCAGCTCCTGCAAGCGGCGTACGAGACGCGGCCCAAGACAACAGGAGGGCAGAGAACGAAGACCACTGATGACGACTACCAACAAGCCGCACAGCAGGACCACGAAAGCGCCGTCGAGGAGCTCGAATTGCAACACGCGTACGAGCGCTACGACGGCCCCCTTGGTTGGCACGAGTGGAGCTCGCAGCAGCGAGCCAGGCGGTGGGCGGAGTGACGCAGAATCATTAGCGCCGTTCGCCCTGTAGTCACCAGCGGGACTCGAATAGCGAGCGCCCTATTGCCATGTACGGGGTGCCGACCTCCATCATGCCCATCTCCATCACTTGTGAGATGAGCCGCTTTGGCCCTCATCCGGCCGCACGCTCTGATGCCTGGCCGCACGACACCCGTGAGTCCGTTCTTGTCCTCACCCAAGCCAGGCATCCTCCGCTGTTCCAAAAAAGAATCGATGAAGGGAACCACAGTAATGAGCCAGACCTACAACGGCATGCCCGCAGCCGACCTCACCCAGGTCATCTGGCGCAAGAGCCGCTACAGCAACTCGCAGGGCCAGTGCGTCGAGCTCGCCGCGACTCCCGACGGGGGCATCGCGGTCCGCAACTCACGCGACCCCCAGGGGCCGGCCCTGCTCTACACCAAGGGCGAGATCGCGGCCTTCGTCCAGAGCGCCAAGGACGGCGAATTCGACGATCTGTACGCCTGACGAAGGTGGCCCGTTCTCCCGTCACGCCACACAGGAGAACGGGCCAGCCCCGTCGTAGAGGAGACGGCCCTACATTCAGAGCCAACCTCCGCAGCGCCCGACATATCGAACGCCCTGTACTGCGGAGTTCGGCGCCCGCCTGGTTATCCGGCACACCCGCTCCGCGCGTCAAGGCCACGCCTTCGGCGGACCTTGACCCACTCCGCGGCTGCACCGGGCCAGAGATCCAGGCGCCGAATCCCACTGAGAGGGATGGCCGTTCACGCGTCAAGGGAGACTGCCATGAGGGACATCACCGCCGGCGGCACCAAAGCCCTGGAATCGCTGCTGAGCTTCGTCCGGGACTTCGAGGTGCACCTCGCTCAAGACAAGGCTGCCGGGAAGGCCAGCGACCCGGACCTCTACGCTAGTCAGGCGCACGACTCCGTCCGTCGGTTCGTCGCCGCGCAGGGCCTCGAATCGTTCGGCAAGCGCGGCCAGGAAGTACTGTTCAACCCCGACCTCCACTCCATGACAGCGGGCACACCGGGCCGGGGCAACACGGTACGCATTGCCGCGCCGGGCTGGATTTGGCGGCGCGAAGGTGAACCCGACGCCATCGTTCGTCGAGCTTTGGTCGACATCACCGGCAAGATCGCGTATCACGTGTACGCCCTCAATGCACGCAACACCGACGTGCACGAACGCCTCTACCCGGACTGGGCCATCACAGCAGATCGGCCCACACTTCAAGAGGCCCGCGAAGTCGCCCGCACGATGGTCACCTCGGATCCCCGGATCGCCCGCGTCGGCATCAGGGAGAGCATTCAGGAATACGAGGGCGGGGGCTGGAAGCCCGGTTGGTTTATCGAACACATCGAGCGTCGTGAACCTTCGCCCGTTCGACCGCTGCACGCTGCCGAACCCGACATCACCGACCAGGCACTGCTGGACAACGCCTACCAGATAGGCACCCAGGCGCTGCGGGAGTACCAGACGCGTCCATATGGCGACCTACGCCTGGACGCTGCGAGGGCGTCGGCCAAGGTCGTCGCCGCGCTCGCGAGCGCGGGAAGGCTGGCCTCGCTCACTCGAGGAGCAGATGCAGTGGCACCGGATCACGCATAGCGACAACCGCGTATGTTTCGCCGCTCGGGCCGCCGAGGGCGAACATACGCGATGCCACACGAACGCGATTCAACTCCCGGAGGATTGACGTGTCCGCTTCAACTGACCGCGCAAAAGTGATCAACGGCCTGCGAGACCTCGCCGACTTCCTCGAGACCCACCCGGACATCCCCATCTCCCCCTACAAGCGAACGGTGCCACGGGTGACACTGTTCTACTTCGCACAGGGCACTGACGAACAGATGCGTACGGACATCGATCGCATCGCGAGCGCGCTGGGCACTTCTATCCGTCGCCAGGACCTCAAAGCCGGGCACTATGGCACATCGATCAGTTTTGGGCCCGTCACCTACGACGCAGTAGGCATTCTCGCTTGGGCTCGCGCCCAATATGAGGCTGACCGCAGCTATTCGGGCTGCATCACTCCAGAGCGCAACGATGACTCCGCTGGCACGGACGCCTTCGGCATCCGCTCTGCTCCCTCACACAAACGAAGCCTGCTCACCTGGTTGTGGCCCTTTCGCGTCCGTGACTGACTGCCCAGCCCAGCCGAACAGCTGCTGCTCAGGGTTGGGAGCCTGCTGACATCGTCATGTAAGACGAGGCCACTGGGTAAGCCGCGCTCGAAACCCACTTGGCAAAGGGTGGCGACGGACGCTTCGCCCGGCCTGACGCTCCGGGTGTCTGCCGAACTACCTCTCCCTGAGGTCCTTCCGATGCCCGTCCTACGCGCAGCGTCCCGACAACGCTTCGCCCTCCTCCCTGAGGTGTTGACCTTGGGGAGGAGATTGCCGCCCGGCTCGCAAGCTAGGTCCGGATGCGTTGCCCACGGTTGTCGGGATTGACGCTGCATATCCGGCGGCCGGCGACATGCGCACGAAGGTTGCGGTGGTTGGCCATGTGACAGTTCGTCCAGCGGCATCCCTCCTCATTCCTCGTAACTTGGGGTTTGCTCCGGACATCGCGCGGCCGGCTCTAGGAAAGTCCGGACTATGCAAGGTTCACCCGGACAGGACAACCCTTGTCCGTTCCGCTTGAGGATTACATTCACCGAAGAGCTGAGCTGCTGGTTGCAAGGTCAAGTTGAACAGCGATCACTCTGGTTGTTCGGACTAACTCTTCACTTTCGGCGCCGCCCCGGGTCACTGGGTGACCGAGCCGGGTCCTGGGAGGTCGGTGGCCGACAGGAGGGGACCCGTGATAGTCATGATCCCTAGCCGGCCCGTGAACGGTTCGGGTGGCCTGGCCAGTTCGATCAACTCGGCTGCTGGGCGTTTGCCGGATCCGACCGCGGCGACGTAGTCACTGGCCTGGACCATGTTCAAGCCGGGAGCGCATCGGCGGAGGAGGCGGATGGCGGCGATCCGACCGTCCGCCAGCGCCTCACGAACTTCGGTCGCGAACGGGATGTCGCTATGAGGGTCGTTCTCAACAGAGCCGATGAGTTTGATGCGCTGCTCGTAGTCCTCTTCCCAGAGCCCGGCGACGTAGTCGGTGACTGGGATGAGATGGATGCTGCCGTCATGGCGGTCGACGAGATAGGGGCCGTTGCCGGCAAGCAGATCGCTGGTGCTGCCGCTGCGGAGGTATGCCTGGGACTGATAGCTGACGATCCAGCCGAGGCGGTGCTCCGTGACCCTGGTGATCGCAAGGGGAATCACTTGGCCGTGACGATCCACGGTCTCGCGGTCAGCACGGAGCAGTTCTTCGATCAGGCGCACGGCGTGCTCTCTGTCGATCATCGACCCATTCTCCCTTGTGAAGTTGTTGGGTAGGCGCCAGGATCCGGGGTGCTGGTGCTTCCTGAAGTCGCGGCGCGCTTCTCGTTGACGGTCGAGCTGATGGCTGTCCAGCCGCTCGGTAGGTGTGCCGTCGACCGTGCGGTCTCGGGTTTCGGGGAAGGTGAGGCGGGGCCTGAGACGTTCGGTGCCGAGTGCTCCTCGCAGCCACGCGTTGATGCTGATGGAATCGAAGCTGCCCTGGCCGGCGTGTCCGAGCGCGCGGCTGAGAGGGGCGAGTGCCATGGCGTGGCCATCGCCTGAACTGAGTGTCTTCTCTGCGAGCTGGCGCCCAGCGGGAGAGAAGAACAGCTCGGTCAGGTGGACAGCCTCGGGATAGATTGCCGCGATGAACAGCCAGCCGTCGAAGGCCTTGAACCGGATGCCGAGCCGTTCGATGCGGATGAGCCGTTCGAGGCGCGCTGTCCAGGGGTTGTCTGGGTCTGGCGGTCCATGGGGCCGTATGTGGGCGCAGAGGTTGAGTGAGGCTTCGAAGCCGTTGAAGCAGCGGAGCCAGCCGTGGCGGTGCACCAGCCGCTGGTGACGGCGTTGGGCGTCAGGTAGTTCCGGGATGTGGTTGGTCAGCCGTCGCGGGTGAGGCACGGCGCCGAGGGGTTCGACGGTGCCCTTGCCGACCTTCTCCGCTGGCCCGAACCAGTAGCCGTGGTCGGTGCAGAGGAACTCGTGGTGGGCGAACAGGCATTGGACGCGGCCTCCTGGGTGTCGGGCGGTGCAGAGTGGACATGCCCATTGGGCCAGGTGACGCAGTTGCGACCAGTCCGGCGGCGGATCGCGCAGTTCGGGCAGTGCCCGCTGGAGAGCCGGAAGCGGATAGCCAGTGAGGGCCGTGAGCCGTTCGGCCACGAGCAGGCGACGGGGCAAGGTGGGCCGGATGCGTTTACTCAGGCAGCGCCACAGCTCTTTGTAAGGCATGCCGTGGACGTCGGCCAGGCGCGCAACGTAGGAGGAAAGCGTCTCCTGGTGAGCGGGGCGGACCGCGATGGGCAGTCGTCGCAAGAGCGGCCTCATGCGCTGGCTCCCCTCACGCGTGCTCGCTTCGTGTTGCCCGTGCTGGTGGGGCGCGTTTCGGCGGCGTGATCGAGGCGGATGGCGCCCAGGTGGGCTTTGGTGATCTTCTCGCTGCCGTCGAGGATGGCGTCGATCGCCGCGCCGCGGATGAGGTGGGACAGGCTGCCGATCATTCCATTGGTGCGCTGGTGCAGATAGTCGGGCAGCGCGGTCAGCGTGCCGGTCACGTGCTGCGCAAGGGGCAGCGTGGACTCCAAGCTGGCGATCAGCGCGCGCCACTCGGCGCGCTGTTCCGCAGTGCCGTAGGCGAACGCTGTGGTGGGGATGGTGGTGAACCGGCTGGCGATCTGCCGGCCCCGGGGCCCGGAGAAAAGGCCTGCGCGTTCGACGTCCACGCCGGCGTAGACGAACGTGGCGGGCAGGCGCTCGGCGAAGTACTTCAGCTGGTCGGAGACTTCGGCGCCGGCCCGGGTGGCCAGGGAGATGTTGTGGATTTCATCGACCAGGACCAGCTCGACGTGCAGGCGGACGGCGGTGACGCAGACCGCGTTGACCACGTCGGTGAGGTTGGCCGAACGGGTGACAGGCAGCCCCACGAAGCGGGCGAACTCGACGGCCACCATGCGCGGGGTGGCCGCCGGCGGGACGGTGATGTAGATGACGGGCAGCCGTTCCGGCGAGCCGGCAGGTTGACGGCGACGCACCGCCAGTTCGTGGATGCGGCCCAGAGCGGTGATCGCGGTGGTCTTGCCCGTGCCCGGAATTCCGGTGACGATCAGACCGCGGCGGGCGGAGACCTGGCGGCGGTTGAGCATGACCAGCCGCCGAGCGCAGGCGGTGACCTCCGCGATGATGGGCGTGTTGACCATGACGAGTTCCGACAGGTAGTCGATGCGCGCTTCGTCGTCAATGCCGTCCTGGCCCGACTGCGGAGGGCGGGGCCGGTGGTGAACGAAACGAGCCCACCCCTCCTTGGTTGTCAGCGGATTGTCGAGCTGCTCCTCCGCTTCCTCCAACGTCCAGGAAGACTCACGCAGGTGCTGCTGGTGGACGGGCTGGTGTGTCTTCACGGCCACCTCTCAGCTTCGGCGTCGGCGTCGAAAAGGCCGAACGGAATCACCGTCGCGAGGTCCTCATCAGGGCTGTCCGGGACGGGTTCTGCCTCAGGCTGGGGCGGACGAGGGCGGCTGGCAGCGGCGACTTTGGTGCGCGCTGCGACGCGCCGGCTGCGCCGGTCGGCGGGCCCGTTCTCGGCGCGGGTCAGCAGCTCGTCCAGCACGCGTGCGACATCGGTCTCGTTGCGGTCGTCCAAGCCCTGGGCAGCCGCCAGCTGACGCGCGTGCTGCCAGGTGAAGTCGGCGAATGGACCGCTCATCATCGGCCGGTGCGTCCAGGGGACGGTCACCCACCCGTCAGGCGTGCGGAGAAACACCTGGGACAGGTCGTAGGGGTCGCAGTGGACCTCCCACAGACCCTTCTGCTTTTCGACGCCGGAAGGCTGACGCCGGTAGGGCCCCAGCTCGTCGATGTCGTAGGTGCGGTAGTCGATGCGGATGCCGTAGTCGTTGATCGCGCGCCACTCGACCGGCAACAGCTCCAGGTAGTCCTCGCTCGACAGCACCAGCGGCAGATAGCCCGCGGCCGCGACCAGCGCGGCGTACTTCTCGTTCGGCGACAGCATCCGGCGTGGCATGAAGGGGTCGCGCAGACTGTCGTGCGGGCGGTGCTGCCAGGTGATCAGCCACTCGTCCATTAGCTCCTGGAGCTCAGGAACCGTCCACGCGGCCTGCTGCTCGACGCGCTCACCGCGGCGGCTGACGTTGGCGCCGGTGTAGCCGGCCAGGTGCTGCGTGAACAGGGTGTTGATCGAGGAGAACGTGGCTTCGACCACCCCTTTGTCGGTTGGTGTTCTGGGACGTGCGCGCTGCACCGAGATGCCCAAGCGGGTGCAGGCCCGCATGAAGGTGTCGGAGATGAACACGCGTCCGCCGTCGATGACCACGCCGTCCGGGACGATGACCGGCTTGGCGGCCGCCGCCTCCATCCGGGCGTCGATGTCGACCAACCGCAGATGCGGTAGCCGTGAAGCGGACATGCGTAACGAGTCCGCCCAGCCGGGCCGCATTGGCTCCGGCACCAGCATCTTGGCCAGCAGCAGCGCGGCGTCGACCGCCTTGGTGCCGACCGGGCGCAGCACCGCGGCGCAGATCGTCCGCGTCGCGACGTCGACCGCGATGGTCAGGTCGGCGCGCACCGGCAGGCCCGAGTCCAGCAGCACCATCACATCCAGCGGTGTGGAGTCGATCTGCACTTGTTCGCCGGGCCGGTCCGCCCAGGTCGGCGTGAACGGGCCGGCGGGCCGGTTCGCCATCTGCCGGCGGGTGACGGCCGAGCCGAACGTATGACGCCCCGTCGACAGCACATCGATGAGCTTGTAGAAGGTGGTCCTGCTTGGCAGAGGCACCACGCCCGCGCCATAGGCTTCCTCAACCGCCTTGGTGACCCGCCGGATCAGGCGGGAGCGTGTCCCGGTCGAGGTGTTCGTCTCCGCGTCCAGTGCCGCCACGATCGCCTGGACGACGCGGGCGTCGGCCTGGCCGGTGACCTGCCATTCGCGCACTGCGCGCTGGTCGATCAGTCCCCACAAGCCCTGCGCGGCGTAACGGGCGCGCCGGGCCTGGACCGTGCGGACACTCACCCCCAGTTCATCAGCCTTGGCCTGGTCACGCTGCTTCAGCGAGCGTGCGGCCGGGTCGAACTCGGGGCGCATCGCCGTGCCCGGCTCGGCGCCGTGCGGCAAGCCGGTCAGCACCTCCACGACGTGCCGCTCCCACTCCTTCGCCGCCTCCAGCACCTCATCGGGCACACCATCAAGCAGCCCAACCGGCTCCAGCTCCGGCAGTGCCTGTCCGTCGATCACGGCAAAGCCTGCCGATCCCAGCAGATAGGGCAGCAGCACGATCGACTCCGCGCTGGCGGCGGATCGGAGCCGCACTGATGCTCCGGACAGCGCCACCACCTGGTGCTCGCCGCCGTCGAAGTGCACCCAATCCCCGAGTCGCAAGACCGGCCTGACCGCTCGCTCGCTCACCGTCACACCACCTCCGGCGGCGAGACCGGAACCGCGTGATGGAGCGGCAGCGACAGATCCACCGCGAGCTCCTGCTGCCAGAGCAGGTGAAACAGCGTGGGCAAGACCGCGATCGGATCACCGACCTGCTCCACGCCGTCGATCAACCGAACCGGCTCGACGAACACCTCGAGCAACGCGGCCAGGACCTGCTCGCGGCGGTAGCGAGGGTGCCGATAGCCCGACAACCAGCGCACGTTCCGCATCAACACCGGGTCCGCAGCGCCCTCAAGGCGGTACTCCCACCCGACGATCTCGCATGCCTGACGCGCCGCCGCGAAGGCCACCAGATCGCGCGGCCGGCGCCGGTTCACAGGACGGCAATCAACGACCACTCCCGTGCCGTCTCGCCGCCGGGCGAAGTAGTCCGGCGCGTGGGAGCGCGACTTGCCGTCCTGCGTCGTCCAGAACAGCCAGAACGGTTGGGAGGAGATGCCGGTCACCGTCTGGTCGAAGTCGAGCAGCATGACGTGGTCGCGCTCCAGCCATGATTCGTACCCGACCAGGCTCCGTGTGGTCGCCGACCACCAGTCGCCGGGCAGATGCTTCTGGCCTTTGTGCGAGACGAACCGGCGTACCGGCAGCGCATCTTCGAGCGCCAGCGACCATGCATCGGCCAGACTCAGCCGTACCTCTGCGCCGTTCGGCGCCGCGTACGCGACCTCGAAGTCACTCGCTAAGACGGGCTCATCATCGGACAACAGGACGGTCATGGCTGTCATCTTCCTCTGTTAGGTCTCTCCTGTCGCAGGGTTAGTGCGGATGTCGCAGCGGCGATCGCAGGGTTGGTCCGGACGTCGCAAAGTTCGCGCGGAACAGACAACCCTCTTCGGCGCTCATCCCCGATGGGTCGCTTTAAACGGCAGAGCAAGATAGTAGAAAAGACAGTCAAAACGGGCGGGCTGGGAGATTTGCCGTTACGATCTGGATCTGACTCACTCACTTACATCGAGTTCGATCGCTGGTTCTGACCGCTAGGGGGAGGTGGCAGGTGGCAGGACGGCGGGAGCGTAGTGAGGAAGGTCCGCGTGCTCATCGAGCGGGGAACTTACGGTTCTCCGATGCTGAACTCGCTGCGTTGCAACTTGCCGCTGACCGAGAAGGAGTCGACGTTGGCGCCTTCGTTGCCACTGCGGCCGTGGCCGTTGCCCAGCAGAAGCTGACGCTGGTTCCCCTGGATCGCAGGCGGCAACTGGCGGAGTTCGTGACCGCCCGTGTGGCGCTCGACCGGATCAGCGACAACCTCGATCAGCTGATTGAGGCGCTCAACAGCGGACAGCCAACGCCTGAGTTGCGGGCGGTGCTGGAACAGATCACCAGAGCGGTGCAGCGGGTGGAAACGGCTGCCGACAGCGTGCTTAACAGGAATCCCGTCGAGTGATCGTCAAGGTAGTGAAAGGCAGCAAGACCTACGGGCTCCTGCGCTATCTGTACGGGCCAGGCCGATACGAGGAACATCAGACTCCTCACCTCGTTGCCGCCTGGGACACGCACGAGGCCGATCCCGCCATCGTGCCGGAGGAGCAGCGGGCCAAAGCCCTGCACGCGCTCGCCCGGCACCTGGATCGGCCAGTCGACGCCTATGCCGGCAGACTTCCTCACCACGTGTGGCACACCTCCGTCAGAGTGGCCCCTGGCGATCCGACCCTCGACGATGGGCAATGGGCGCAAGTCGCCCGGCGGCTGGTCTCTGCCAGTGGCGTAGCTCCCGAGGGAGATCGAAAGGGATGCCGTTGGGTGGCGATACGACACGCCGATGACCATGTCCACCTCGTCGCCACGTTGGTTCGTCAAGATGGCCGTCGGCCAAACCTGCGGGGGGATTACTACCGGCTGCGGGACGAGTGTCGCGCACTGGAACTCGAACTAGGTCTGCGGGTCACTGCGGAGGCCGATCGCACAGCCGCCTGCTCGCCTACGCGTGCTGAGCGGGCCATCGCCCATCGAGTACGACGATCCCAGGTCACCAGTCGAGAAGTGCTGGAAACCAAGGTGCGCAACGTAGCGCTCGCGGCCAGCAGTGAGAGCGACTTTTTCGCCGGCCTCGGCCGGGACCCGCAGATGTCGGTGACGCTGCGCAAGTCACCTTCGGGCGAAGTGGTCGGCTACGCAGTGACCCTGGCCGGCAACGTGAGCGCCGACGGCACGCAAATTTGGTACGGCGGATGGAAGCTCGCTCCCGACTTGTCGCTTCCGCGGGTGCGTCAACGCTGGACCCACCCGGGCGGCCCGAACTCCGCGCTCACGCGCCCGACCGTTCAGCCAGAGACCGGCGCCGCAGCGCGCGGCCAATCCTTTCCTCGCACTGCGCAGGCGCAGCAAAGCAAGATCGCGGCCTGGCAGCAGGCGACGGCGGCAGTTCGAGAGGGCACCACGGTCTTGCAGCAAGGAGGCCCGGGGACGGCGGCCACTGCAGCCGCCCTCGCCGACTTGGTGACCGTCTCGGCTGGACGCGCGCCAGCTCGTGTGCGCCGCCAAGTGACGATCGCAGCTCGGCACCTGCAACGGCTGGGCCGCGAACCGTGGAAGGAACGCAACGAAGCCGCGCAACGCACCCACCTGGCCATGCGCGCGGTCATGACCGCCGGCCGCATGCTCGGCCAGGCCGATGAAGAAGCGGCGGCTGTGATGGCGCTGCTCGTCGCCACCGTGATGGCGGTAAGCGCGATCGCCGCGCACCACCGGACCGCAAGGCGCGAAGCCCACGCCCGCGTGGCCCGCCTTGCCAGCGAACATCTGCAGCACGCCGCTCAACTGCTGACCGCCGTACCGTCCAGCCAGCGAGACCTTGCCGCAGCAAACCGCACGGACCTGCACACCGTCGTCCGGCGCGTGCTGAGCGGTCGTACCGACCCGGAGCAGATCTTGCGCGATCCCGCCTGGCCAGCCCTGGCGGGCACCCTTCAACTACTGCAACGCCTCGGCCATGACGCGCCAACCGTGCTGGCCGCAGTGGCCGGTGCACGCCCGCTTCGTCGTGATCGCGTCAGCCCGTCCCGCAGCGACGCGCAAGTCCTGACCTGGAGGCTGCAGCGCTGGATCGCCGAGCGTCAGACAGACCAGAGTGACCGCCGAACGGTGGCCTATCGCGGGCACACGTCCACGACGCTCGATCGGCCAACAGGGACTCCATCTGCCAGCACGGTGGCGGAGGACAGCAAACTGCGTGCCCTGGCACGAGTCGCATTGGCAAGACGAAGCGCCGATCCGGACGCCGTCGTACACGACCCGGCCTGGCCGGGAGTCGCGGCTGCTCTGGCACAGATCAGCAGCGCCGGATTCGACGTCGAAAAGGTCCTGGAGACAGTCGCGGGGGTGCGCCCGCTACGTGAGGATGCCTCCAGCCCGGCGCGTAGCGAAGCGCAGGTACTCGCCTGGAGGCTGCAGAAGTGGTTCGAGAAAGCGTCCGCGACCGCCGCCATCGAGCAACGCTCCGCACAAGCGCGGGCACGATCGGGAACGCAGACTTCTCCAACAGCCAGCAGCCGCGTGCATCCCCCCGCCTCACGCCCGGCAAGCGACTCCGGCGTGTTCCGACCAGCAGACGATCCGGTCTTTCGACGAGCGGTTCTGGCTGTTGTCGAAGCTCAAGAGTGCTCACCCGCGCTGCTCGAACGCATGCTCTGGGTGCGCCCCGACGTCGCTGCGGAACTTGTGGCGAAGTTGCAGAGCCGGGGGGTGATCACACCCATGCCAGGACGAAGTGCTGGACAGGCGCAGCATCGCGTCGCCATCCCCGCTGACGCACTTGCGGAACTCCATGACACGACGCACCGGCCGAGGGCACAGCCCGGGCAACCGGCGCCTGCTGCTACAGCAGTGACGCCACGCACCTCGGCCGCTCACCCCGGTTCGAGTCGTCCGGACGCCCGACAGCCGCACCGACGGTGATATTCGTCAGCCGGCGCGCCGATGAGACCAGATCGCGATCCCGCGTGTGGATGGTCGGTCGATAAACCGCCACGCGACAATGTCACGATCTTGTTGCTGTTCCCTCCCGGTACGTGCCTTGAGTTTGGCTATAAGTTCGCGTTTCACCACAGGTGCCCAACGCTGCCAGAGCGACAGCGGAGCAGGACACAGGCTCTGCTAGCCCCACTCGGGTCCGGCATGGACAGGCGCGGCAGCAAGGGGCGAGCACACCGGTGATCCCTGCGGGCGAGCCGGGCGATGACCGACCTACCTGGTACAAACAATGGGCATGGAGGGCCATCGCATCATCACCACCGCCGGCGAACTGGCGGAGTTGGCGAACGTCGTCGATGCGACGACACCGGTCGTGCTAAGCGCTGCCGAGATCGAGCCCGGCGCCGACCTGGACCGCGAAAAGTCGAAGGTACTCGTCGCCGGGCTCACCGTTCTGCCTGCCAACGCCGATGGTGCCGTTGCCGCGCGCGGAGAGCCCGTGGTCTTCGTCGCCGACGTGCTGCCGGAAGGGGTGACACGCCGTGTGGCCGGCGTGCGGGTCCTGCAAATGCGGGAAAGGTGGACGCTGCAGCCCGGGCAACTGGGTCCGCACGCAGTTCCCGCCGACGCTGCGGTGCGTCGGGCCGAGGCATTCGACCGGCCGGACGACGATATGACCTATTACCTGCTCGAGGTCCAGGCGAGCATGGACGCGCTGCGGGCCGAACTCGAGGACGCCCTCAGAGCGCGGCATCAGCCAATCGGGCCGGCGGCAAGGCGCAGAGTCGAGCGGTCCATCGACGCGGTGGCCGCGGCTCGGCTGGAGATTGCTGACGCCGTCCGCTACGGAAACGTGTGCGATTTGGCACAGTTGGCTGTGGTAGACGACGATCTGCCGTGCGATCCGCACCGGTCGGGGGATGTGTGGGTGTATCTGCCCGATCCCGGGGGTGAGGGCTTGGGAAGCGAGGAATTGGGGTGCCACCGGCACGCCACGGTGGCGGTGCGGACCATCGCCGGCAGTCGGCTCGGCTCGCCGGAAACCTCTCGTTGACGTGGCGGCCGCGCAAGCTCTGCGCGGCCGCTGAAGAGCCGCGCGCCCGACGATCTCCGTCCGTCCGCGATTTCGTGGTTTGCCCTGTCGCGCGCGAGAGCGCAGCTTGACGCGATGTGCGACCCGCTCATCACCACGAACCGGTCGCGCCCAATAGGGCATCTGGGCGTTCACCGTCACTCCACGCCTTGCACGGTTTCGGGCCAGCAGCCACGTCCGTGAGCGCGCCCCTTGACCTTCTGCTTTACGGAACTTTGAACGGCCACGCCGCGTGCTCGATGGATAGCCAACGTCGGGGCGGCGATGCGGCACGCCCTGATGCTCCGGCCCACGCGGCCTCACAACGCGGGGCTGCTCCTCTACCCGATGAGCCGTAGCGCGGTGCTGCCGTCGTACCTACCGCCTGAACCCCATGACGTCTTCGGCACAGAGCACCAACCTCCGACGCCCACAGACCGGGGGCACCCCGAGCACCGCCCGCCAACCTGACCCCGGTGCCGACAGAACCGATCACCCAACGCCGGGCTTCGGCCGCGCACATGAAGGACACCTTCCTTGAGCGATCTCCTTGTTCTCGACACAGGCACGACACCTCCTTCCCGGGCTAACCGCCAGCAGCAGCCGCTCATCCCTCGGCCGCACCAGCAGCAGGCACTCGCGGCCCTCAGCCACGCGTTCGCCGAGCATGATCGTGCCCAACTGGTGATGGCGTGCGGCACCGGCAAAACCTTCGTTGGCCGGTGGGCCGCCGAGCTTACCCGAGCGCGCAGCACCCTCGTCCTCGTGCCGTCCCTGGCCCTGATCGCGCAGACGCTTCGTGAATGGCGACGCGTGGCCACCACCTCCTTCCAGTCACTGATCGTCTGTTCCGATCCATCAACTGCGGAGGGTGCCGAAGAGCGCGGACACGTCGACCAGGTCGAGCTCGACACCTGGCCAACCTTCCGGACGCCGGTGACGACGTCGGCGAAACATGTCGCCCACTTCTTGACCCGTACGGACACCGAGCAACCCGTCGTGGTTTTCTGCACCTATCACTCATTGCCCGTGATCGCAGAAGCGCAGCGCATCGCCGAAATCCAGGAGCGCGATGCCGGTTTTGACCTGCTTGTCGCGGACGAAGCCCATCATCTGGCTGGCAACCCCCGGGAATCTTTTCGTCTGGCGCTCAACCCGCACGCCATCCACGCCCGTCAGCGGCTGAGCATGACCGCCACCCCGTACATCACCTCGCAGGAGCAGGTGCTGTCCATGAGCGACCGGCGGCTGTTCGGGCCTGTGGCGCACCGGCTCACCTTCGCTGAGGCCATCGAGCGCCGCCTTCTATGCGACTACCAGGTCGTGGTCCTGGGCGAACGAGCCGGTGTCCACAGCCAGGGCGAAATCAGCGCTGGTCGATTGCCCGCCACGGTCCTGGCGGCTGTTCAGCAACACAGCTTGCGCCGCCTGGTCACCTTTCACGGGCGGGTGGCCAAGTCCTCAGCGTTCGCCAAAGCGCTGGAGGGGCAGCGAACCTCTGACGACCGTCGGGTGGGCGCTCGGCACCTGGACAGTTCAATGCCCAGCGACGAGCGCGCGCGAACCCTCGCCTGGCTTGGAGACGGTGGCGACGACGTCCGCGTGGTCTCCAACGCTCGCTGCCTGGCCGAAGGCATTGACGTCCCCGCCATCGACGCGGTGGTCTTCGCCTCCGCCGATCCCCGCAGCCGCAGCTCCGGCATCATCCAGGCCGTTGGCCGGGTGCTGCGGCCGGCGCCCGGCAAGCAGGTCGGCACAATCGTCATCCCGGTCGCGCTGCCAGCCGACGGCGATGACGACAGCGCCCTGATGGCTTCCTCCTTCGCACACGTCTGGACCGTCGTGCGAGCACTGCGCGCGCATGATGAACGACTGGCGCAGGAACTGGACCAGGCTCGAAGCCGGCAAGCTCGCTCCGGCCTCGGCGGCAAACTGTCCCTAAGCCGTATCAACTTCGTCCTGCCCGACGGCGTGGACGAGCGGCCCATCCACCTGCGGCTGGTGCAGGAGGTGGGCTCACGCTGGGCCCACTTCTACGGACTACTGCAGAACTTCGCCGACGAGCACCACAGCTGCCTGCTGCCGTGGAACGGCAAGTGGATGGGCGCCCCGCTCGGGCCCTGGTGTGAGCAACAGCGCGCCGCTCACCGCGCCGGGCGGCTGCCAATCGAACGAGCGCAGCTGCTCGAACAGGTCCCCGGCTGGACCTGGGAGCGCACCGACGGCTACTGGCAAGAGACGTTCAAGATTTTGGCCAATCTGGCCGACGAACGAGGATCGCTTCGCCAGGATCCCGCCGAGCCGTCCATCTACACCGGCTGGAGAACAAGCCAACGGCATCATCTGGGACCGTGGGTCGCTCTGCAGCGTCAGCTGTACCGCGACGACATGCTCGGCCAAGAGCGCGCCCACCAGCTCGCCGCGCTGCCGGGCTGGTCGTGGGAAGCCGATCTGCCGGCCGACGACGTGGCGATGATCCAGGCGCTGCGCCTGTTCTGCGAGTTCGAGCACCACGCTGATGTTCCCGAGGACCATCAGGAAGGCGACCTTCCGCTGGGCCGCTGGGTGTGGGCGATCCGGCGCCGGAAACTGACCGGCCGCCTGCACCCCACCCTTGCCGAAGAAATCGTGGCCGCCACGCCACGGGGCCGCAAGGGCGAGCCGACTTTCCGATGGGAGGTGCTCGAAACCCAGTGGCGGCTCGCGTATTCGGCGCTGGTGGCCTACACGCGGCGCGAAGGACACGCCGTGCCCCCGACAAGCCACGTAGAGGAACTGCCCGACGGCACGATCCATCTGGGCCAGTGGGCTTCCCTGCAGCGCCACCGTTACCACCGAGACCGCCTTGATCCGCGGCTGCAGAAGTGGCTGCAGGCCCTGCCCGGCTGGCGCTGGACAGTGCCGTTGACGCGCGTGGAGTACGGCGAGCCGATCGACCTCGGCGGGCACGCTCACGGTACTGCCAAGGGTATCGCCGCACACTGCCCCTGTCCCCAGTGCCTGGACGCGCGGCGAGCCAAAGACCGCGACTACCTGGCACAAAAGCGTCAGATGAAGGACCCCGTGCCCGCCGGTCCGATCGCGCGGCGGCTCCAGACGATCGAGGCAGCCGGTGCCAAGCGAACCGCCATCGCCGTCACCGCGGGCGTCCCCCTCGGCGTGGTGCGCACGCTTCTCAAGGGCGACTGCGATGAGATCGAACGCGTCCACGCCGAAGCACTGCACACGGTCACCGTGGAAGAGTGTCGGTCTCGCGCCACCCGGGTCGGCAGCCGGGGACGGACCACCAGCGCCGACAACGAACGCGTTGACATCGGCCCCACCCTGGCTCTCCTGGAGGATCTGCGCTCCCGGGGCTTTGGACGCATGTGGGTCTCGCGCGAACTCGGCTACGCCGGTGGGCTCCAGTTGCACCCGACGCGCATCAGCCGGCGACTGGCCGAGGCGATCGCTGATCTCCACGCACGGGTCGGCTTGCTGCGCTCCCCCGTGACCGGCTACAACAAGCACGTTCCCCGGCTCGCCGAGCTCTCCTGCGGAGCAGGCACGCCAAAGCGGAGACCTCGCAAGCGCCGACAGGCCTTCCCCGGGCGACGCGACTTTGGCGGCAATGTCCGCTCTGCGGACGTCGGCCCAGCGACCGCGGAGCGCTACTGCCCGCGGTGCCGTACGACGCGCACCAAGGCGGACTTCTACCGCAATCCCTCCACCCACGACGGCTTGAGCCCGTGGTGCAAGCCCTGCCACAACGACGTCGGCTTCAAGCCGGCCTGATCCAGCCAACAGAAGGAGAAACTGCTGAACACCGGCGACAACCACGACCCCCGGTTCGCGAAGCTGATCAACATGAGCGCCGTCATGCAATGGGACAAGCATGACCAGGTAGAAGTGATCGCCATGACGCCAGAGCTCGCCCAGAAGTACATCGCCAGCCGCTGGTCCGACGAGGGCTACTCGATCAAGACGGTCACCGTCATCGTGGACCTGCCCGAGCCGCGGACCCTATACGAGATCTCCGGTCGGCTTCGCTACGACCCGGCCAGTCAGCCCAGCAGGCAAGAGGACGAACGGACTGAGTTCCCCGGACTCGGAGATGGTGCCCTGGCCCCTATCGACCAAGTCGTCACCAAGCTATCTGAGTATCCCCCGTATGGATGGGACGTCAGCGCTACGGGCTGGGACCGTCAGCAGGTCGAGGCCGCGTTTGCTGAGCATATGAGCGAGGCAAGGCGGCTGCGGGCCACCCGCGTCGAGGCGTTCAGCCGATTCCCACTGGGATGCGTTGTCGTGCGCACCACCGATGGACAGAAGCTGATCCGCTCCACTACCTCGGGAGGGGCGCCCTGCTGGCAGACCGCCTCAGGCGTTGTGCTGGATGCGCACGTCAACCCGGCTGAGCTCACCGTGATCGCCTGAACGGTGCGCGGCAGCGTGCAGAAACCCGCGAGAAACCCGCCGCCGGCACCGACATCTAAACTCCCGACGCAACGATCACCATCGGCCTGCGCGTACGGCGGTATTCCTCCCTGACAACGAACCTGCTAGCACCTGCAGGACCTGATCAGCAAGGTCGAGATCGCCACCACCGGCGCCGCGCAGGCCCCCGCCATGCAGGCCCTCCGCGACGCGGTCCACCGCACAGTCATCGACCACGTCGAGCGGCTGCGCGTGACCGACCCGCGCACGCTCGCCCAGGAGGAGGGCCAGCAGGTGCTGGCGCGCTCGCCAGAGCGTTCCATCAAGACCGCCTACGAGCCGACCCTGGGCGAGGGTTACGACCGGCAGCAGATCACCTGACCGCACGGCGACTTCAACTGGCCGCGCGAGTTCATCGACCGCCCCGACATCGACGACCTGCTGCCAGCCGGCGTCGACGCCATCGACGCCTGCCGCCTAAGTATCTACCCGAGGACCTGACTATGCCCTTCCACATCTCCTGGCGCCCCGGCGAGCGCAACTGGGAGTACGGCCTCATCGGGGGCCGTCACCCGTTCAGCATCCACCCAGACGGAGGAACGGTCGCCCAGCTCGTCAACCTGGACGGCAGCCTCGCCGCGCCCCCGGTTACGGCCAAGCCGTACAAGGTGATCTGCTACCTGCCGTCCACCAAGGGCCACGCGCTGCAGACCCACCACGGCGCCAACGACGCGGACGATGCCAAGCGCGTCGCTGACGAGCTACTGGAGGACTTCATGCACGACGTCGGTATTCCCACTCCGGCCCAGGCGACCACCATGGCGGAGCTGCGGCGCATGCTGGTTGGCCCCAACGTCGAATTCGACGACGAGGGCAGCGTGGCGACGATCACTACCGACGTGCACGAGTACGTGACCATCAGCGTCGACCAGCGCGGCCACTGCGAAGTGGAACGCGCACAAGCTGTCCCCGGCGAGGAGCACGTGCCCCTCGGCGACGGCCTGACGCTCGACCAGGTGCGGCCGATCATTTACCGCGCGCTGTGCGGCGCCATCGAAGCGTCCGAGCGCCGGGAAGCTGCCACGGTGCACATTATCGAGCCCATCCCGACCACCGAAGAGTGCTTCCGCGACGCTTTCGACGAGGGCCTCGCGCCGATGACGCTGCGCCTGGCCCTGGAGGGTATCGACTTCACGGTCGGGAAGCCCACTTACTGCAACACGGTCATCCATATCTCCCTCAAGGCCCCGGCCTACATCCGGGTCATCGGTGCCGGGAACAGGTCCGACACCGGCCTGGAGGACCTGCGGTGGCACCTCTGGAGATGCGACGCGGGCGAGGACGGGCCGGAGGTCGTCCTCGGCGACGTGGTCAGCACCGAGGACGCCGTCGAACTCATCGCGACGGAGCTGAACAAGGCTAAAGCCGATGGGTGTAGCTCGTTTGCAGTGACTGGCTGAGCTGGGCGTTCGCTGTCCTGGGC